>NZ_JBQFYL010000005.1:0-246424 GCF_056541465.1 Ruegeria sp. AH12
TGGCTACTCGCTATGATAGATGCCCGAAGGTCTTCCTCTCAGCCATTGCACTCGCAGCTACCGTCTTGTTCCGGCTGTAAATCAATGAGTCTGGAGCCTAGTTAACTGCTCTGCACCGAGGACCGCGGTGACAGCCCCAAAGACATCAGCGACAATCCGGCGATTATCAGGTTCAGGCCGGCAAGAAACGCCACTCCGCAATGTGGTGATCAGAGGTATTCCCAAATGCGCCTCACTCAGATTTTTTGGAACTTGCGTTTAGAGAAGCGTGAAAAAAGCCGCCCATCTGTTACTGCAAAGCCCAAAGCAATGATGGCAAATCCAATCCACGCATTTGGCTCCATCTGTTCACCAAGGAATGTAACACCAAGACCGATAGCGAACGGTGGGATCAGCAGCGTAACCAAAAGAAGGTTGGCGGCGCCGGCGCGCGCAAGGATCGCGAAATAGAGAACGTAAGCCAGTGCTGTCGATAGTGCGGCCATCCCAATGAGCGCCGCCCATACACCAGCAGACAGAGCGACGCTTGGAGGGCCATCGATCACCAGCACAATGGGGATCATAAGCGCTGTGCTGCCGATCAGCATGCCAAGTGCATTCACGAGCGGTGGTTGGCCTGACAGAGCAGTTCTGCCCCAGACACCGGCAAAAGCATAAGAGAGCGTCGCCCCAAGGATAGCCAGCTGTGCCAGATTGCTCGGATTGAACTCGGTCAATGCGCTTGGCCCCATAATGAATGCCACCCCTAATATACCTAGGGCAGCACCTGCTATTTTCTTCGGAGTCAGCGGCTCGTCCTTCAGAAGCAAACCCGCCACAACCGCTGCAAACACTGCCGTCGTTGCGTTGAGGATTGAGGCCAACCCGCTGTCGATCTGCGTTTGTCCCCAGAATATCAGCGAAAATGGGATGGCATTGTTGAGTGCCCCCATCACAAGACATGCGCTCCAAACCCGGGGGGTGCGTGGAACATACAATCCTTTGAACTTGACGATGAGTGCAAGAATTGGGACTGCCCAGATCACCCTATGCAACGTTATTGTAAGTGGTGGCACCTCAGACAGTGCAACCTCGCCAAAGAAGAAGGACCCGCCCCAAACAGCAGCGAGCAGAAGTAGCATGACGCTGGCTCTCAAATCCATCGTTGGTAGGGTTTGCGTTGTCATGTCTTACTTTTCCGTCACTAAAGTCTCAGCAACGGACTAACTTGGGCGGCCAGATACCGCGACCCGTATCTTGCGGAAAACGCCCAACTTAGGCTCATCGCCCCACGAAACTCGCAACCCCAGGGTATGCATTATCGCTTTACACATCGAAGGTCGATGTATATATGAGCGCCATGAGTAAAAAAGCTGAGACTCCTGATCTGACCAGCTCCGAGTACTGGAGCAATACGATCAAGATGAGCTTGTCCAAGTTTTTCATCCTGTGCGTTTTGCAGGATAAGGAGCTGCACGGCTATGACATCGCCAAAGAGGTTGAACGCCGCACCGAAGGGTGTTGTACGCCAAAAGAAGGCACGATCTATCCGGTGCTCAAACAGTTCATAGATGGCGGCTACGCGACATACGAAACTGAGGTTGTCTCTGGTCGTGAGCGGAAGATTTACGCTGTCACTGAAAAGGGCCGAAGGGCGTTTCAGGTTGCATTGGCAGAGTGGATGAAAATCACCTGCTGCTTGCAGGACTGTTCCTGCATAGCAGCAAAATAGGAAAAATTTTGACCCGGTACTTTGAGGGTCGATGCATCGAAAGGTAAAGTTATGAAAATCGTGAGCTTCAAAATCTGTCCATTTGTTCATCGCGTGACAGCCCTGCTGGAAGCCAAGAATATTCCCTATGAGCTGGAATTCATCAGCTTGAGCGACAAACCGCAGTGGTTCTTGGATATCTCACCCAATGGGCAGGTGCCTGTGTTGATCACAGAAGGTGGAGACGTGTTATTCGAGAGCGACGCGATATTCGAATATCTCGAAGAGTTGTATCCCGCTCTTCAGCCTGAGCTTTCGCTCGAACAGAAAGCCCATAACCGTGCCTGGGGTTATCTGGCGACAAAGAACTATCTGGTGCAGTGCGCGTCGCAACGTAGCGCCGATCAAGATGTGTTGATGGAACGCTGCGCCAAACTAGATCAGGCCTTTGACCGCATCGAAAAGCAGCTGGGCGACACACTATTCTTTTCTGGAGACACGATCAGCACCGTGGATGTATCCTGGCTCGTCTTGTTGCAGCGCGCGTCCATCATTGAGAAGTACAGTGGCTTCGACTTCATAGGCGACCGTCCGAAACTGAAGGTGTGGCAACAAAATCTGATGGGGTCCGGGTTGGCAGAAAAATCCGTTGCAGACGGGTTCGAGGACGATTTCAAGGCATTCTACCTGTCTGACCAAACTCATCTTGGCCGCGCGGCTGCGAAACTGGCGGCTTAAGGAATACCTCACATGAGCAAATTCGATCAGGCACCCGCCAAAACCGGCGACCACTTTGTGCGTCACAATCCCAAGTACCTGAACATGTTTTATGGCACAGATGATGTCACGCCCATGTGGGTGGCAGATATCGATCTCCCGATAGCTACACCGATCACGGAGGCTTTGCAATATGTCGCCAGCCGCGGCCAGTTCGCTTATGAATTCAACTCCGAAGGCATATTCGAGGCAATCTCAAATTGGCATAAACGCCGCAATGACCTGTCGTTAAATCCTCACAACTTCGTCCCCTTTCCCGGTGTGCTGACCGCCATTTCCCTGCTCATTCGCGAGTTGACCAATGAAGGCGACACCGTATTGATGCAGACACCGGCCTATCACCAGTTTGGCAAGGTCATCACCTCGGCTGGTCGGTCTTTGCTCAAATCCCCGTTGATCAGTTCGGACGGAGCCTATGAAATGGACTTCGCGGATCTCGAAGCGAAGCTAAGAGCGTTCGACGTGACCGCCATGCTGCTGTGCAATCCTCACAACCCGGTTGGCCGCGTTTGGCGCTCAGACGAACTAAAGAAAGTTGTTGAAATCGCCGACCGGCATAATGTGGCTATTATCAGCGACGAAATCCATGCCGACATCATCTACAAGGGCCATAAATTCACCAGCCTGAGCACCCTGGATGGGGATAGGCATGTTTCTGTCATCGGCTCTCCAGCCAAGACATTCGGCATGCAGAGTATTTCCAATGGTTACGTCTACACTAAAAATGAAGAAATCCTGAAGCGCATGAAAGCTTTGGAAGATGGCATGTATCTCGGCCATGGGAATGCCTTCACCACCTACGCCACCATTGCAGCATATGAAAAGGGTGATGCATGGCTGGATGAGCTTCTTGCTTACTTGCAAGGCACCGTCGACTGGATCGCAGACTTTGTTGCGGCTGAACTAACTACACTGAAAATGACGCCGGTCGAAGGCACCTACCAGATTTGGTTCGATTGCTCGGCAACAGGATTGGCGGAAGATGAGCTGAAAGCCAAGCTGGGCCAGGCTGGATTCGGCGCGACGCCGGGCACGTGGTTTGACCAGGACGCGACACAGTTCATTCGCATCAACATCGCAGCCCCGCGCAAAGACATCCAGGAAGCCTTCCGTGGATTCAAGGATGTTCTTGATGCGGCTGATCAGACCAGCGGGTCTATAAAGCCCTCTGCATCGAATGGCTGTTGCTAATGCTCTATTTGATGAAACCTGACCTTAGCGGTTGGCCGTGCAGATAGCCGCTTAGTGGGACAGAGCGCATTTTCGCCGTTGACGCGCGAATGTCAGGTTCCGGGCAATTCATCAGAACCCTGATGCCCGTGTAGTCGCTGATTTTCCTAGCGGATATTAGAAGCGTATCGGGCTTCCGAGACTATCGGTAACAGCATGCAACTTCGTGCTCATCCCGCCTTTGGTTTTCCCGATCAACCTGCCTCGCCCCCTATTTTAACCATATTGGTAGTTCCACAAACGCCGCCCTCCAAGAAGTTTGCGGCAGAACCTTCACACGCAACCTCACGCTCAATTGAATGGTCGTTGTCGCACCTGACTGCTAGCTGCGCCATAAGATAGCAGCGGGAGAGTCCATGCAAGTTTCTGCGATTATCGCCTTATTCGGCGTCGTCATTCTGGCAAGCCTCTGTGCCTCACCCCGACGTGCCTCGGTTTCTGGCTTCTTTGGTGGGACAACCAGCGAAGGTGCCGCACCGGGCTTGTGGATGTTGGTGCTGAGTCAGGTCACCACGTGGATTTTTGCCCGTTCGCTGATGAATTCTGCCATTCTGGGTTATTTCTACGGCATTGCGGGGGTGCTGGCCTATGCCGCCTATTACGGCTCTTTCCTGACCGGCGGCTTTGTGGTGCAACGGCTGCGCGCACGTGGTGCGCGGTCGGTTCAGGACTGGCTGCGCGACAGTTTTGGATCAACAGGAACGGGCTGCTATAACCTCGTGATCGCCCTAAGGCTTCTGTCCGAGGTCTTTGCCAATCTGATTGTGGTCGGCCTGATCTTTAGCGCGGTATCACCTGACAGCGCCAATATCGGCACCTATTCGGTCCTTGTGGTGGGCCTGTTGGCGCTGGCTTATTCGGCCTGGGGCGGGCTGAGTGCGGCGTTGCGGACGGATGTTCTGCAGATGGCGGTTTTTCTTGTGGTCTTTGCTGTGGCTTTCGTTTCACTGGTGCTCAGCCCCGGCTTTGATCTGGGTGCGGTACTGACGGCCAAAGGCACTTCGGGGCCGCACAATGGCTGGGTGTTGCTGGTCGTGGCCTTTCTGCAGGTCTTTTCCTATCCCGTGCATGACCCGGTCATGATGGATCGCGGGTTTCTTGCCGATCGCGACACAACCCGGAAAAGCTTCCTGCACGCGTTCTGGATTTCCTCGCTCTGTATCGTGGCCTTTGGGTTCTTTGGCATTCAGGCGGCTCTGGATGGTACGGCTTATGAGGGCGAGTTGATCGGCACCTGGGCACAATCCTTGCCGGGCTGGGTCTTTGTGGCGCTGTTGATTTCGCTGCTGGTGTCGGCTCTCTCGACGCTTGATTCCGCACTGTCTTCGGCTGCGCGGCTGGTGGTCGAGGAATTACGCCTGGCCCCCCGCAGCCTGACCGGCGGGCGCATTGCCATGGCCATGTTCGCAATCGCGGGTGCGGCGCTGACGCTCTGGGGTAACCAGACACTGTTTGATGCCGTCGCGGTCTCGGGCACCGCCTCGATGTTTTTGACACCGATCCTGCTGGCCGGACTTGTTGGTGGTCGACAGGTGGCGCTCTGGGCATATCTTGTCAGCTTTGCCATCGCCATGCTTGGCGCGATGGCTTACCTTTTCCGGGGGCAGGCCTTTGTGGCGCAGGTCCTTTATGATGGGCACAAATACGAGCAGCTTTTGCAGATTTGTGTCTGCGTGCTCGTCGTAGGATGCACCGCCGTCTGGATCGGATCGCAGCGCGCAGAGTCGCGGGCGAATAGCTGACCAGCGCAAGAGCTTGAACAACGGCCCCTCGCGGTCACTCAACCTATATCTCAGCTGCTGCGGTTGCAGCTCCCATTGCCGAGTTTAGCAGCGGCTGCAAAGTGAACTCATTTCATGAGACCCCGATTGAACACGCTGTCCATCCATTGCACGAAAGCCATCGGGTCTTTTGCAGGCCAAATGTGATCGGCTCGGGGAATTGGGTAACCGCGCACATTCGTGAGACCGGCGGCAGCTTTGCTTGGGATCGTCCAGGTATCCCCCGACTGTTCACCCCAGGCCACGTGAATCGACATAGGGAGCGCTTCAAGTTCAGTCGCTGTCACCGAAGCAAAGCGATGCTTGGCGCTGAGCAAAGGGATCAGCGTATGGGCATTGTCCAAACAAATCTGGCACAGGTCAGGTGGAAGCTCTCCGAATATGCCAGCTCCGCCCACAGCGCCGATAAAGGCCCTCAAGACTCCGACCTCGTCGTCTGCTGATGCGGCTTCCGTGACGGGTAAAAAGGTTTCCTGCATGCTTAATTGATGCGTTGCAACATCCAGGGGAGCACTGACGAGGCTTGTTGAGCTGGGCTCGTAAACCGCAACGCCCGAGATCAGGTCGGGTCTGTCGACGCTCAGGCGCAACGCGATGTTTGCGCCATAGGACCAACCCACAACAAAGACCGGGCCGCAATCGAGATTTTCGATGATGGAGGCAACGTCATCTGCGTGGTTTTTCTCGTTGAACTCCAACGTACTTGCTGGCCAGTCGAACTGCCCGAACCAGCGTAAGGTCGGAGCGATGCATCTGTACCGCTGCGACAGGTTCTGTACGTGAGGTTCCCAGATCCGGTGATCGCAGGCCGCGCCGTGGATGAACAAAATGGGTGCCCCGGCTCCGCGATCAATGCAGGGAAAACAGTCGGTTGATACGTGTATTGTCATGAAACTGACTCCGGTTAAGGGATTAGATAGACAGTTGAAGATCAGGGCCGGTCGGGCAACGATCAGGGCGTTCACCTGGCTTCAAGGGTCTCGCGTGCCCGGTTGTTTGCCATGCGATTGGAAATGGGACGCCACCCAATTTGCTGGTATCTGCATCGACACGAAACTTCGCACGGCGCAACGCGGTGGCCGCGCGGCGGTTCAACTGACAACCGCCAAGTAGAGAAGCCCAGGGGCGCTGTACGATATCCTGCACACGTGAAATCCAGGGCGTTGGCGCGCTGACATGTTCGCAAAACAGCACCTCGCCTTCTGGGCGCAGCACACGCCGGACCTCGCTCAGCACGGCTGATACGTCCTGAACGGTGCAAAGCGTATAGGTCAGCACCACGGTGTCGATACAGCCCTCCGCAAGTGGCATATCCTCACCGAAGCCCTGCACCAGTTCGACCGGAATGCTTGACTGATCAGCCAGTTTCCGTGCCATGTCCAAGCTGCTCTGGCAGGGGTCCAACCCGATGAGTTTCGTGACGCGACCCGCATCATAAAGCGGAATGTTCAGCCCCGTGCCAATGCCTAAATCAAGAACGACGCCTTGCGCCTTGGGAACGATGCGCTTGCGTTGCTCTTCAAAGGCGCGCGCGCCACAGCCGCAATCGACAATTCGGGGAAGGATATGTTTATTATAAAAAGACATGGTTTTGCTCTCTGCCAGGTGACGACGCAGAAACCATGTCGGGGATTGATGTTATGCACTTGGTGAAGTTCTGGAGAAGCAATGAAGAAACGCTGGATTTTCAGGTCTTTTGAACGCTTTGCGCAAGACCGCCCCACCGATGCTTGAGGTGAGAAGTCCATGATCTACACCTTTTCCAACTGCACTCTGGACATCGACCGGCGCACGTTGGTGCGCGATGAGGTCGCGCAGCATATAGAACCTCAGGTCTTTGATCTTTTGGTTCTTTTGGTTCAGGCCGAAGGGCGGACCGTCACCAAAGACGAGATCGTCGCGCAAATCTGGGGCGGGCGGGCGATCTCGGACGATGCGATTACTAGTCGAATCAAAAGCGCGCGAAAGGCCATCGGCGATAATGGACGCTCGCAGCGGTTTATTCGCACGCTACCGAAGATCGGGTATCGCTTTGACGGACAAGTGGATGCGCCATCCGCCGATCCTCAGCAACCCGCGCCCAACCTCGGCGATGAAATAAGCGCGCCCGAGATCGGCTATGTGACGGATCGAAAAGGCCGCTCTATTGGATATGCGGTGCACGGCGACGGCCCGCTAATCATACTCCCTCCGTTCTGGGTCACGGCGTCTGATCTGTGGCATGATCATCCGGAAATCCAGGAGTTCTTTCTGACCCTGGGTAAAGGGTTGTGCATATTGCGCTATGACCGACCGGGCTCTGGCCTCAGCCGTGATGCGTATCCAAACGAGACGCTGGAGGACGAGGTAACGCTACTTGAGGACGTGGTTACGGCGTTTGGCGCCGATCGTTGTTCGCTTCTGGCGATCTCGGCGGCGGGGCCTGTGGCCATCCGATACGCTGTGGCACACCCCACAAAGGTTGATCGCCTTTGTTTCTATGGCGCCTATGGATCGGGCAAGGATCTGGCCCCACCGGAATCGCAAGCCATGCTGCTGGCGCTGATCCGGCAACATTGGGGCGTCGGATCGCGCGCTCTTGCGGATATCTTCGTTCCCTCGGCAGATGCGGAAGACAGGCGTCGTTTTGCGGCCCAACAGCGCGCCGCTGCGGACCCGGAACAGGCCGCAGCGATGCTTGAGTTGAGTTGGACTATAGACGCAAAAAGTGAAGCCCCTAACGTCCAAGTCCCAACCCTTGTGCTACACCGTCAGGAGGATCGCGCCGTTCCAGTTGATCACGGGCGATGGCTGGCGCGATCGATCCAGTGCGCCCGGTTGCTACTTCTTCCTGGAGATGCCCACGCACCATGGTTTGGGCCGATGGATGTTGCGCGACAGGCCAATTCATTTTTACTAGGGTAGCTGTTCGTGTTCTAATCCGGTCCAATCCTACCATAAGCTCCGAATAAGCGAGCCTTCATGCGAGGCGTTGAATTTTGCGACAAGGGCTGGCTTCGGGCCTTGATTGGAAGGCAAATAGAAGGCCGCAAGGCGGGACAAAACAGGCATTGACGATGCTTCAACGAACGACTGCAACTCATGATGCAGTTTAACTATCACTATTGACAGTTAAGAGCGTCGCCCCTATTTGCTGTCAAGCTTGACAATTTATAGAAACACGATGCCTGCACGAAAGCTAGTGATCACCGCTGCTATTGGTTTGTCTTGCGCGCTGAGCGCATCTGCCTTGGCAGCTGAAACCGGTGCTCTAACCGCAAGTATTGACAGCATTTGCAACTTCAACTGTGTTTTGGTCGTTGCGGCTTTTTATGACGCCACCGCCTTCAAAGCGTTGGATGTCGCGAACGCAGCCGCCTTGGCCATCGTGCCTGCAAACGAAGGTCGCGTGTCGGTGACGTTCCATGATCTGCCAACCAGTTCATACGCAATTGCGGCCCTGCATGACGAAGACAGTGACGGCGATCTCGACCTCGACGGGGAAGCGCCGATAGAAGTGTACAGCTTTGCTTCCATGGGCGGTAGCGGGCTTCCCCCAAGGTTTGGCGATGCCCAAACCGTCGCGGGATCGAATGCGTCCGGAACGCTGTCGCTGCTTTACTGGAACTGAGATGGTTGGACGGCCGTCAAACCGTGATGATCGCTATGAGCAGGTCATGCAAGCTCTCATTCGTTGCGTGGCGCGCTATGGTGTAGAAGGCGCATCGCTTGCACAGATTGCTGAGGAAGCGGGGTTGAAGCGTCCGTTGGTGCGCCACCATCTTGGAAATCGTGAAGACATGATCGCCGCATTGCAGGATTATGTCTTTAGAGGCTTCTCCGTTCAAACGGAAGCGATGGTTGCCGCAGCACCCCCGACCGATGGGGCTAAGTGGCTTGTCGACATATTGTTTTCGGAAGCAGACGCATCGTCACCAGAATATGTGTTGGTTTTTGCGGCACTCACGGCACGTGCTGCCGAGGAAGCTGATCTTCAAGCCGAATGTCGAGGTGTCATTCTCGATTTTGAAGACGCAGTTTCAACCATTCTACAATCAGATTTTCCTGACGCCGATAACGATCTGTTGCAGGCAACGGCACATGGCATCGTCGCCGTTTATTTCAACGCAACATCCCTCGCTTCTTTGAGCATGTCTGCATCATGGAAAACGCGCGCAAAAGCGACTGCTCAGATGCTTCTCGACACATTGAATGACACAAAATGACCCGAGTTCGACTGTTGAACTATGCAACCTTCGTGATCCTAGTGGTCTCAACGGCCCTTGGATATCAAGCACTCTGGGGGCTCCTGTTTGTCTATTGGACGATCCCGAATTTCTACTCGGGCCATGCGTTTCTTTTGTCGGACGTGACCCGCGAAGAGGACCCGATCCTGTTTTGGCTAGTTCAGATTGCCTGGGTGGTCCTGGGCCTGCTGCTGATCGCTCTCGATTTCTTGCCACAAACCACCTGAGGAGGTCTGATCATGAAACCCATGCTGCATTTGCTGCCTGTTGAAGCGTACACCTCGCAGGAATGGTATGACCGCGAAATGCGCGACATCTTTTCTAAGACCTGGCGCTATGCCGGGTTCATGGAAGATGTCAGCGAACCGGGCCAGTACATCACAGTTCAAGCCGGCCTGAACAACATCTTTGTCGTGATGGGACGGGATCGCCGCCTGCGTGCCTTCCATAACATCTGTCGGCACCGTGGCACGCAGTTGATACGGGCGGTTGGTAAGACACAAAAGGCGCTGACGTGCCCCTATCACGACTGGACCTATGACCTTGAGGGCAACCTCGTGTCCGTTCCGGAGGAACAGGAAGAGTTTGGGCAGGTAGACAAGTCGTGCCTTGGTCTTAAGCCCGCAAAGGTCGATCTTTGGAAATCAATGATTTTTGTGCATCCCGATCCAGATGCGCCGTCAATTGCCGAATGGTTCGGCTCCACTGAACCGCATATTGGCCCGCATGTCCCTGAAGAGCTGGTCGAATACGAAGAGTTAAACACCAGCTATGAGATCAGGGCCAACTGGAAGGTGGTCGTTGAGAATTACATCGACGTTTATCACCTGAGCCATCTGCATTCGAACACGCTTCAAATGTATGACCACAAAGCTGCCAAGTACCATTGGGAAGGGCCTCACTACATGTTCTGGGAACCGCCCGTTGAAGCGTTCCTTGAAGATCAAGAAAACAAGCTAATCGCTCCGCGTGTGATCCCGGAAAACATGAACGGTGCTTGGGTGCCAATGCTGTTTCCCGGTATCGGCTTGGCGGGGTCGGAAGACGGTTGGAACGTCTTCATCATCGAACCGCTCGGCCCCGAATTGACGCGAGTGAGCAATCGTGGGCGCGTGTCCAACAGTTCAGGCTGGGAATTCGCAAAACAATCCATGAAGTCGTCCAATTTTTGGACGAAGTTCGGTTTGAGCGGCAAGTACGAAGCACATGACGCCATGAGCGACGACGACCCTATGGTTGCTGGTGACTTCACGGGGGAGGACGTCTATGCCTGCGAACAGCAGCAAAAATCTCTGAAGTCACCCTACTTCGAAACCGGCCCTGCATCGGTTGGGGAAAGCCCCGTGATTAACCATCAGAAAGTGGTTCTCGAATGGCTGGGAGAGGAGGTATGACGCGTGACTTTCACCCGCTAGCCGTTCTCGACATCCGCGAAGAAATCGGTGGCCTAGCGAAAACGGTCATGTTCGATGTACCTGAAGCCTTACGGGAGACCTTCGCGTGGCGTCCTGGCCAGCACCTTTCCTGCCGTTTCGTTGTTGATGGCGAAGAACAACGCCGCAGCTATTCGATTTCCTCTTCGCCTTTCACCGGTGATCCTCTGCGGATCACCGTGAAACGGGTCAAAGGAGGCGTCGTCAGCAACTACATCAATGACAAAGTGACAAAGGGCGACGTGATCGATGTCATGCCCCCTTTCGGTGGGTTTTGTCTTGATCCCAAGCAGGCCGCGCGCCGCACGCATTACTTCTTTGGCGCCGGCTCGGGCGTCACACCTCTTTATGCCATGCTCAGTTCAGTGATGGCTGCAGAACCCAATTCATTCGCTCACATGGCCTATGGCAACAACAATGAAAAAAGCATCCTGCTTAAGGACGAGTTGAACGGCGTTTGGACCGCCCATCCTGATCGAATGTCCATACACCACATCTTCTCAAATCCCGGTTGGTGGTCCAGCGCCGAGTATTGGCGCAAGGGCATTGTGGACAAGGACGCCATCGAAGCTTTGATCACGGAGAATCCGCCCTACGCTCAGGATGCCCAATACTATGTCTGTGGACCAGGCGGCATGAATAAGGCCGTGAAAACGGCGTTGATGTCGCTGGATGTGCCAGCAAGTCGTATCCACATGGAAAGTTATGGCGGGGCTGCTGAACTTGATACGAGCGTCGAAGGAGTAGCATCTTCGATGGAGCTGACATTCGGCGGAACCCAACATACCGTGAGCATTTCTCAGGGTCAGACCATATTGGAAGCGGCCAAGGCCGCAGGTTTGAAACCGCCTTTTTCTTGCCAATCAGGTGTGTGCGGAGCATGCCGTGCCAAGCTGGTCTCCGGCGATGTACATATGCAAGCTCGCATGGCGCTAGAAGACAATGACATTGCAAATGGTGCGATCCTGACCTGTCAGTCTTTGCCAACGACCAGCAAAGTGTCGGTCAGTTATGACTAGGGAATTCTCTAGCGAGGAAGCGGGGGCATTCTTTCTTACCAGTACCTCGGTCTCACCCTTGTTACGTGGCGCATCAGCTTCACGCTCGGTGCCCATGGTCAGGTGTTTTAGACTGATTTCTTATCGATCTGGTTTGTATCCCTAGCCGCACTCGCGGCGAGCCTCGTTGTTGGTAGAACTGCTGATGGGACGCGATATCTGACGTGGTGGGGTGCGCTGCTCCTCAGTCTGTCTACAATTTTCATGACCTCTGCAATCTGGTCCTACAATCCTGAGGCACTGCCGTACCTCTCTCTTCTATTGCTCCCAGCAATTCCGTACACACCGCTTACATTCTGGTATCTGTCGCCATACCCGAGGCCGCTGAGCTTCATAGCAAACAGCTTTTTAGATGGCTGGTCGCTGTAGTGGTTGTTGTGAATGTCATCAGCTTTATGGTCGGGAAATACAACTTCGCCTTCATGACGTGCGATGATTTCAGCATCGCAGGCGATCATCTGCCTGAAAACTGCTGACGCAGTTAGGAAGGTTACACGTTCTAGATTGCGCTGTTAAAACAGCTTGGATCGATAGAACTCACATTCAAGCTTGACGTAACATCGGTGGAAATGGGCTCGTTGTGGATACAAGAGGCAGTGCAGCGTTTGCTCGGGATCGTTTCAGCGCCAGATCGCAGACGGCCCAGAGCTGCCGTCCACTGGCTGGTCCCGATGCTGCAGTCGCAGTCCGCATTCCTGACATTTGCTGCAGACGCAACACTTCAACAGCGACGAACTATCAGTCGGCGGGACAAACCTTCCGTTGACGTTTTAGCTCAAGCGACCGCTTTGTGTATGAGAGCAGCCGTTCGAAAGTGAGAAAGCAACGGGAGCGAAGTCCGCAGATTGTGAGTTTGTCGCCTCTGTCTTTTGCAATTGCGGCGAAAGCCCGGAAAGCGGGTTGCGGCTGCAGCATCTGAAAGCCTCGCTCAAAGTCTGCTATGGGCCGCCTGTGAGAGCGGCCCGTTAACGTTAGATCTCTATCGCTTCCCCGGCCTATGTAAGTCTTTGAGTCGATCAAGTGCACTCCAGAGACATAACCAGGCTGGCAGTTGAATTAGGATTAGGTTCGTTGCAGCAATGAGATCGAGCGGCATACCTCTTTGAACAAAGATCCAGGCGTGGAAAAGCGCGTGCAAGATGGGCCAAAGGCTTGCGAATAGAGCGACATGCGGAGCGCGTGCACCATAGATCAGTCCGAGCCCGGACACGAGGTAGATCAAACCGATGTCGCGCACAAAGTGCGAGTTGAACGGGCCCATCATCGTAAGGCCGGGAACGGTCTCGTACCACCACATGGGGGCAAACCACATGGTAAACGCATTCACAACGTAGATGGTGCCAAATGAGCGAAGTATGAATAAATGCACTTAAACGGTCCTTTGATGACATTTTGCAGAACAATTTGATTTATAGTCTGGGGAGTTGCGACTCGACCTCATTGACAGCAGTCTTTTGCGAAGGGCCAGCAGATCTGCGGAAGCGTTTGGTTGGGCGGGGGATAGGATGGGCCGCCAAGGGACAATCCGATGATCGCAGGTTCGTTCTCATCTGACGGATGGTAGTAAGTTCCGAATATATGATCCCAAACAACGAACGCGCGACCAAAGTTGTGCATACCTTCATTGTAAGCCGCAGAGTGGTGCCAGCGGTGGACTGTGTTGGTGTTGAACAGATAGCTGAACATCCCGAACTGAAAGCCAACATTGGAATGCTGAAACAGCGTCACCGGCAAGGCGAGAGCGGAATAACCTAATATTGCTTCTTTCGAAAAGCCAAGAGCCAGGAGCGGAAGGAACATGATCAGATGGTTCAGAATATGGTTCAACGGATGAAACCGAAAGCCATTTAGAGTGTAAAGTCGTTCACTACTGTGATGCATCGCGTGTAGCGCCCAGAGCGGTTTGTATTTGTGATGAGCCCAATGGCTCGCCCAGGCCCCCAGCTCGATTAGCAATGTGGCAGCTGTAATTTGCGCCCAAAGTGGCCAGCCTAAAGTGGTGTTTGTGTTTGGCAACAGTGCAAGGATGACAAAAGGGGATAACCACTTTAGCGCGCTGTCAATGATCCCAAACACAACAACAAAGCTGCCGATGTCGCCGACTGTATCACCCGTGTCAATGTTCCAATCCCGGTGCAATGGGGCCAATCGCTCGATAACAAGCGAGAGGCCAATTAAAAACAGCGATGCGAGCCCTAAGTAGGTTTCTTGCAGCGGGTTGCCCAGCGTCCAAAGGAATATCCCTCCGACAAAGGCTAGAAGACTGAGGAGGAAGAGTTGGGACTTAAATTGAGAGATCACGACGTGAATTCTCCTTCAGATGTATGCTCGATTGTGCAGCAAAGCTGCGTCAGAACAGAGGTGATACCTTTAAGACTAGACAGATTAAGAGTGGTCAACGTGCACGGCCCGCTTGCATGGCGATGAATAACAGTACTCGTCTCCATCGCGTGTAATTGATGGGACAAGGTCGAGGGCGCGAGGTTCGTTTCCTCAGATAGCTTTCTTGCTGTGAGTCCTGCGGGGTTAGTGCTGTTTCGTTTCTGAGGAGTACGCCATCTAGGCTGGGATGGTTCAAAAAAGACAACCGTTTGAGCTCATCAGAAGTAACTCACCTCATCGCCCAACACTTCAGCATAAGTTTGAGCTGCCATAACGGGTTTGAACTCTGTGATTTCAAACTGGGCCAGCCCGGCAACAACGAGAGGGTCCTTTTGCAACAAGGCGAGCAGATCTGTCTGGTCGCGATGCGTCGACAAAATGAAACCTCCGGTTCTTGGTGACTTTGGTCCGCCAAACATCAGATTACCCTTAGCGTATTCGTCGACCATATGGTCGCGATGAGCTGCGGTTTTCTCGGGTGGGATACTGTTTGGATCGGTGAAAGTCATATCAACGAGGAACATTTTTTCTCCTTCTCATCGCATTAAATGAGCGCTACTATAATCGAAGCATCTAACCGCTACTAAAAGAGAAGCTAAATGGCAACCCCTCTTCCCGGCCTTCCCAGCAGAGGCTCTCATTCTGGTCAGCCGATCATGGCTCTGTTCGATCTTTTGGGGCGCAGATGGACGATGCGCCTGCTTTGGGAACTGCGCTCCGGCCCCAAGAGCTTTCGCGCTTTGCAAAAGGCCTGCGGAGGTGTGTCGCCTTCTGTTATGAACACGCGCTTGAAGGAGCTGCGGGCGAGCTTGCTCGTCGAGAACCAAAACGAAGGATACGTTCTGACATCGCTTGGCGATCATCTGATGAAGACCCTTGATCCATTGCGAGACTGGTCCAGGGATTGGGCGGCCGTTCTGGATGAGGGCGGCTAGCGCTGTGAGGTAGCCGTCAGGATCATCAGTTCTGGTCTGCAGATCTGGACCAACCCATCTTCTAAGGAGCCTCTACATGCGCGCGACAGGCCTAACAGCCAGCCTGCGAAACATCTCTATCTTTGTGTGTGGGGTCATGACACTTGCAACCCTGGGTGCCTTTTTGATTTTGCAAGGCATAGAAGCTGGTGGTCTGCTCTTTGTGCTTTCTCCCGCACTCATGGCTCTTGGCTTGCGCAGCTTTGGAGGGGATGGTTGGAGCGACGGTGCTATTGCACTAAATATCCACGGAAACGGTGGGGAATATCTGCGGCTGATATTGCTGTTTCCGGTTGCCTATTTCCTTGTGGGTTTGCTCGGCCAAATGTCAGGTGTGTTCAAGTTTGGCCCCGATACTGCTGGCCAGATCATTGCCGTCGCTGGGGCGCAGGCTATTCCACTATTTCTTTTTGCACTGGCCGAAGAGATCGGCTGGCGTGGATATCTCTATCCAAAGCTGAACGCATTGGGCATTTCTGCGGGTCGCCGTGATCTGATCATCACTTTGGTCTGGGCCAGCTGGCACATCCCTTACTTTGCCTTCGCGCAAAACTTCCATGGCTTACCCGTTTGGCAGTTTGCCGGGTTGTTTGTGCTGAGCATTTATGTGACGACCGTGATCTATGGCTATGTGCAAGAACGCACGCGCAGTATCTGGCCCATGGTCTTTTCTCATACAATCCTAGGTGTTCTTTCCGCACCCTTTGCCGATGCAAAACTAGCAACTGTGTCTCAGCAACCCTTTCTGGCGTTTCGGCCCGAAGCCATTGCAGTTATCTTGATACAGTTACTATTTTTGCTATGGCTTCGCGGCCGCCAACGTAAGTATAAGCGCAGCTAAGCCAGACGTCAGACCCGGCCCATCACAGGGGCTAGCCGACAATGGTCAATCATGAGATCTCTTCGAGTCACTTCGCGAAAAACCCATCTATCGCATCCATCACAGCCTTGGATTTCCCACGATCTTGCGCGTCCGGGTGCGGTGATGCGAATTTGCCTGAATCATTGTCAAAATACTGACCATTGGCATCGGCGAATTCCTCGGACAAAGCCGCCCGCGCAAGCACGTCTGCACCCTGAGAAACATCACCACCCGCAACGCCGAAGGCTTGTTTCACCATCTTGCTGCCGAGCATGGATCCCGGATTGACCGCAATGACAGTTGGGTCTTCACCGTCCGAAGCTAAAGCCATCTCGGATGACCACATGGTCAGCGCCAGCTTGCTTTGGGCATATGCAGCGCCCGCAGAGAGGGTGGACTCACCCAGTAGGGCGTCGATCTGAACGGGGGACTGTGCCGCCGAAGACAGGTTTACAACCCGAGACCCTCTGGCTGTACTAAGCAGAGTCCAAAGGCGTCTAGTCAGCAGGTATGGAGCGAGGGTGTTGACGGCAAATCGGGTATCCAGCCCATCAACCGTTCGCGTTACAGGGGTTTCGTATACACCTGCGTTGTTGATCAGCACATCAAGGCTTTGATGATCTGAGGCCACGGCCCGAGCCAAGTTTTCGACCTCTGCCATACGTGAGAGATCAGCAACATAGCTGTGAACAGGTCCGACTTGTCCTGAACGTGTCAAATCCATCTGTACAGCATTCAGTTTTTCAGAATTTCTCCCATGCAAAAGGGCAGTATGCCCAATCGCGGCGATAATGCGGGCCGTTGCCAGGCCAATGCCGTCGGTCGCGCCTGTGATGAGGATGGTCTTTGTCATCTTGTTTGTCCCTCAATGGGTGAACGCGGGTAGGACGTCTTCGGCCAACCGGTTCAGCGTGGTTGTCATGTCGGCCTGATTGAATCGCAAGTTGAGGGCAACGTGGTTGACCCCGACAGCCTCAAGCGATTTCAGATAGGCCACGAGATCAGGCGCATTCAATCGCAGGCCCAGATGAATGGGCTGCGGCGCGTAGCTGCCTTCACCCAGATCGATGTACAGCGGCTGCATCGCCGGTTGTTCGTCTCGGCCCGCGTCGACAGTGCGTGCACGCCAGTCCGCGATGATCTTTGCCTGCGTGGGTGTATCGCGCGGATAGAGCATCCAGCCATCGCCGTTTTGTGCGATCCACTCTGGAGATTGCTGACTGCCGCCGGTGATGAGCATAGGCAACCTGTTTCCAAATGGTTTGGGCAGCATGTCGATGGAGCCGTCCAGCACACCATGGCTGCCTTGGTGAACAGGAGACGGTTGGGCCGTATTGCGGATGTATCTGTAGGCGTCGCAGAACCGTTCACCGCGGTCGACAAAAGACATGTTCAGTGCTGGATACTCGTCAGGTCGGTCTCCTGATGCGATCCCTAGCAAAAGACGACCGCTTGACAGGACATCCACACTGGCTGCTGCCTTGGCCACATGTGCAGGGTGGCGTAGCGGCAGCACCGCGCTGGCCAAACCCAAAGCAATCGATTGCGTTTGACCGGCTAACATCCCGAGATACACCCACGGATCAAAGATTTGTCCGGCATCGCCAAAACTCGGCACGTTGAACGGGACGTCACGCAACCACACGGCTGCAAAGCCCAGTTCTTCGGCCAGCTTTACGCGGTCCAGTTGATCGCGCATAGTTGGGATGGCGCTGTCGGCATAGGCTTCCAGCGGCGCGACCAAGCCGACCGTCAGCTTGTCTTTCTGAAACACGGAATTGTAGGCCCGGTTGATAGTCGGGAAGGTCTCTTGTTGCGTCGTGTCGAGCATAAGGTTTCTCCTGCGTGAACCGGTCAATACCGAACCAGTGTGCGACTCTCGATGCTTTTGCGGATCACATGAACATTGCCATCCTCGACCAGATCAATCGCGCTATGTGCGATGGAGGGGAGGTTCTTGTTGTCGTAGATGTTGAAGAGTGCCACCTCATCCGGCGTCATCTTGGATTGATAGACCCATTCATGCGCGTCGTTTGCAGCAAGCCCCATGATGTGACCAAGACGATCCGGGTAAACCAGGTCGATCAGGATCCAATCCTCGTCCGCCACGCTTGACGGGCGCACAAACCCCAGCGGTGCGCTGTTGATCGGCGTCTCAACGGGCCGCCAGACATTGATGAACCCATAATGTCCTAAGCTCCATTCCGCTGCTTTGTCAGGCCCCAGAATGTCGACCAGGCGTTGTTGCGCACCTTGCGCACTGTAGTCACTATGTACATTGCGGGCGGGTTTTCGGTCAGAGTATGGATCGTCTACCCGCACGGTATGATCGAACACGATAACCTCTTTTGCCTCGACTTCCCGTTTGAGAAGTTCAGCCAATTCGCGATCATAGTCGGTTTTCCAGTGCTGATCTGCGGTAAACTTAGCTACCTGCGTCGGCTCTCGGACAAAGCTGACGCAATCCGTGGCGAACGTCACCGCAGTATGACCGTTGCGCACATCCCAGACGTTGATATCTGTCGCAATAAGCTCAGGTGAAATCAGCTTTCCAACCACACCTCCGGCGTCAATATGAAATGCCTGCCGTGTGTCGCGGTGAACATGATAATTGACGGTCCCAGTCCGTGGCATCTGCGCTATCCTGTGAGTTGATGTTTGCGCGTCAGGCCGGTTGTCAACCTGACGCTGCTGTGTTCGTGTTCACTTCACATCCTGAATGCCGATCACCAGATCGTTCCAGGCGCGCTGGTTTTCCATGTCGAATTGCGCACCGTTGTCATCGGCATATTGGAACCGCTTTTGCGCCGGTGTCTTGCTCATCGACTGATACAGCCAATAAGCCTCTTCCTTCAGCGCTTCGGCAATCGGCAGATCGACTGACGCATATACGGTTCGCTTGCAGGCCTCGATGGACTCGGCAGGGAACTGGGCTATCCGTTCAGCGAGGGCTTTGACATGATCCGCAATCTTGTCCGCATCAAGCGCTTTGTTGATCGTGCCGTAGGCTTCGGCCTGGTCAGCATCAAAATCCTGGGCGCCGAGAACGATCTCAAGTGCGCGACCCAGTCCAACCTGACGGGCCATGCGTGACGCGCCCCCACCACAGGGCAGGATGCCCATGCCGACTTCCATCTGCATGAACTTGGCCTTACCGCGTGCCGCAAATCGCATATCACAAGCCAAGGCAAACTCATGGCCTCCGCCACGCGCAAAGCCCTCGATCTGAGCGATGGTCGCCTGGGGCAACTTGCTGATCCGATCCAGTGTCGTTTGTAGATCCATCACCTCGACCTCAGCGCGATCCACCGCTGTGGTCGACATCTCCTTCAAGAAATTGGTATCAGCGTGCGCCACGAAGATCTCAGGATGCGCTGACTTGAATACGACGACCTTAATGTCGCGATCCCGTTCCAGCGCATCTGCCAGTTTGTTCAAGTCCTCTAGCATGGGCAAACCCTGAATGTTGACCGGGGGATAGTCGAAGGTCACCCAAGCAATTCCGTCTTGGGTAGATACGTTGAATGTTGTGAAGCCGTCGTACGCCATTAATGATCTCCTGTTTGCGATTAAAGCAAACATAGCTTCTTCATTTTTTGATGAAACAGCATATAAGTGAGTTCAGTACTCGCATTTTGGATATAATCATGGATCTTGAAAGTGTTCGCCTTTTTGTTCGGGCAGCGGAGAAGCTGAACATCAGTGAGGCAGGTCGCAGTCTCGGGTTAGCCCCTGCGGTTGCCAGCACGAGACTTGCCAAACTTGAGAAAAACCTCGGGTCTGATTTGTTGCACCGTTCGACACGCAAGGTCAGTCTTTCCACCGAGGGGGCCGAGTTTCTGCCTTTTGCCAGAGAACTTCTCGCACAGGAAAAAGCGGCACGCGCAGCCCTCGGACTGGAAACCTCCGAAGCCAGCGGCACTTTGCGGTTCACAGCCCCCAGCAGTTTCGCACAGATGTATATCGCGCCAATACTACCGGAGTTTCTGGACATCCATCCGAACATAAAGCTCGATTTGCACCTCTCCGACACTAAGGTCGGGCTGATTGAAGGCAGTTTTGATCTGTCATTGCGCAATTCTGCCTTGGAGGACTCTAGCCTCAAGACCCGCAAGTTGGCAGATGACCGCCGCATTCTTTGCGCGTCACCTAGTTACCTCCTCCGTCATGGCGCGCCGCAAGAGCCAATTGACCTTGAAGATCATGCGTTGATCGGGTTTCAGGACCAGTCTGCGCGCAACCTGAGAACTGCGGACGGAAAGACAGGCGTCTTTGATCCGCAATCGGCGGGCTGTCGGCTGGTGCTCAACAACGGGCTGAGCCAAAAAGCAGCTACAGTGGCAGGGGCTGGTATCTCCGTGAACTCAATGTGGAGCGTTCACGATGAAGTCCGCAAAGGCTCACTTGTCAGAGTGTTGCCGGAGTTCGATGTCGATGATCAATCTGTGTTGTGGCTGGTTTATCCAAAATCCAACGTGCTGACGGTTAAAGTCCGGGTGTTTATTGACTATCTGATCGAGAAGATCGGCAAATCGCCAGTGTGGGAGTTGGACTGAGTATTTGCAGATATTGGTTAGCAACGTCCGCATGCGTACCATCACTGCCCTTGGAGTATGGGCCGTCGCTGTTTGCGAATTTCATAAGTGGGTAACCATTTCTCCGAACACAGCTTTGAGCGCTTAAGAGACAAAAGCCTGTAAAAAGGGGCCTTCTGCCTCAGTTTTGATCCTACCACTACCTCCTGGACTGCCTTGGTAAAATAATGTCCGACATTACGGTATATTTTGTCCGACATTAAATGTATTGTTGTAGTTAACTTGATTCGGAGCCACCGCACGTGACAGAAAATTTGCCACCCCAGAAGCAAAGCGATGACGCAGGAAACTCGCTTAAGGAGCTGCCCTCCGGCAGCACCAGCCGGGATGTTCTGGATGCGCTGTCCTCGATGATTGATGCGGAAGGTCTAAAAATTGGCGACCGTCTGCCTCCGGAAGTGGACATTGCACGCCGGCTTGGAATTGGGCGGGCAAAAGTCCGCGAAGCGCTGACGAGTTGGCAGAACATGGGCATCGTTGTTCGCAACAAGAAAGCCGGAACACGATTGGCGGCCGAAGTGTCAGCAAATGCGATTCACCTTCCTCTGACATTGAAGCTTGAAGCAGAAAGCTTGTTGCGGACCCACGCTGTGCGACGTCCGTTGGAGATTGAAGCAGCAAGGCTGGCGGCGTTGAATTGTACCGAGGCGCAAGGGCGGTTGATTACAGCCCGCGTTGCCGAGCTTATAGCCACACATGCTGCCGGCGAGGATTGGCGTCAGGCTGACTACCGGTTCCACTCATCACTGCATGACGCTTGTGGAAACCCTCTGTTCGGGCAATTGATCCGTCAGATCCAGCAGGGGTTCAACGAGGTTTACGAAGCACCGTTCGGCCAGCCTCATTTGGGTCAGGCGACAATCCCGATACACACCCAGCTTGCCGAGGCGGTTGTCACCGGGAATGCAGAGGAAGCTGCTCGGATTGTCGGCGAGATCATGGATATGGTCGAAGCGGAAATTCTCCAGATCATGGAGAGCCAGAATGTCTGATCATAGAGACATCGCAACCCTGCTAGCAGCGGTACTGCCCGACTCTGAAGGGGCAGTGACACCTCCGATCGTTCAAACCTCGCTGTTTACGTTCGATAGCTACCAGTGTTTCGAAGACAGGATGGCGGGCCGATCGGATTCTGCAATTTACACGCGCGTGGAAAACCCAACCGTTGCGGCGTTTGAAAAACTTATGGCTCAAGCTGAGCAGGGGGAAGCAGCGGTTGGTTTCGCTTCCGGGATGGCGGCCATTTCTTCAACGCTCTTGGCATTCGTTAAACCCGGTGACCGGATCGCCTGCGTCGAGCATGTCTATCCGGATACATTCCGGTTTTTGGAGCGCATGTTGCGCCCCTTCGGGGTGCACATCGAATACCATGCACCGGAACGCTTTGAGAATGACCCGGATCTTCTTGCTGATGTGACGCTGGCCTATCTGGAAAGCCCTGGATCGGTCGTTTTTGAAGCAATGGATCTGCGTCGTGTCGCTGAACACGCCAAACGTCACAATGTGCTGACGATGATCGACAATTCCTGGGCCAGCCCGGTGTTTCAACACCCCCTCGCACTGGGCATCGATATCGTCATCCACTCAGCCTCGAAGTATATTTCGGGGCATTCGGACACGGTTGCGGGCGTGGTGGTCGCCTCCTTGGACCATATCGCCCGCATCCGTGATCTGACCCTACCCTTGCTCGGTGCAAAGCTGGCTCCTTTTGAAGCGTTCCTGCTGACGCGCGGCCTCAGGACTTTGAGTGCGCGCATGATGCAACATCAGTCGACGGCCAATATGTTCGTTGATCGCCTAGCAACTGTTCCACAAGTTCGACAGATCAATTCACCCGGCGCCAACGACGTTCCAGGGTTGTCGGGCCGGTCTGGCCTCATGTCAATCGAGTTCGATGACAGTGTCGATATCGCAAAGTTTTCCGATGCTCTGAGCCTGTTCCGCCTCGGCGTGAGCTGGGGTGGTTTCGAAAGCCTGATCCTGCCAGCGCGCGTTGGCTTGGCTCAGGCGGGCGAACAGAATTCAATGCAGAAATTTGGCGTCTCGCCCAATCTGGTGCGCCTGAATCTTGGGCTCGAGTCTGCTGACGATCTATGGGCCGATTTCGCATCAGCGCTCGAGAAAAGTACCGCTTAGAAATGCGATCCCAAGCAGAAATTAAAACCAACAGGAGGAAAACATGAAAAAACTATTAGCAGGAATGACAGCTGCTGCCGTGCTCATGGGATCGGCTTCGTATGCCGAAACCACACTGAAGCTGGTTGAGGTGATCACAAGCCCCGAGCGTACCGAGGTGCTGCAGGGGATTGTCGACGAGTTTGAGGCCAACAATCCTGACGTCACGGTTGAGATCGTGTCGCTGCCATGGGGCAGCGCATTTGAAAAACTGGCCACAATGGTGGCGGGTGGAGACATCCCGGATGTGGTTGAAATGCCCGACACGTGGCAGGCTCTCTATGCAGGATCCGACCAACTGGTCAGCCTCAAAGACCATGTAGCCGGATGGGACCACGGGGCAACACTGACCGACAAGACTGTCGCAATGGGCAGCCAAGCGGGTGATCTTTATATGATCCCTTATGGCTTCTACCTGCGGGCGATGTTCTACAACAAGAAACTGCTGGCCGAAGCGGGCGTCGATGCTCCTCCGACAACGATGGAAGAGTTCAAGGCAGCCTCGGCGGCGGTATCCGAGCTTGATGGTAAATACGGGTATTGTTTGCGCGGTGGTCCCGGCGGCACCAATGGCTGGATCATGTTCGCCGCAGCGATGAACGGCACCAACGAATTCTTCACAGAAGATGGCGTCAGCCGCATCAATGAGCCCGGCTCGGTCGAAGGCATCCAGTTCATGATCGACATGTATCAGAACGGATATGCACCCAAGGACAGCGTCAGCTGGGGTTTCAACGAAATCGTGGCTGGTTTCTATTCAGGCACCTGTGCATTCCTTGATCAAGACCCCGACGCTCTGATCGCCATTGCCGAGCGGATGCCAGCAGAGGACTTTGCAGTCATTCCGATGCCGGTTGGACCTTCGGGCAAAGCGTTCCCGACCATTGGTTTTGCAGGCTGGTCGATCTTCAACGCGACCGAGCACGAAGACGAAGCCTTTGACCTGGTCGCAGCTCTGTCCTCGCCAGAGGCCAATGCCACATGGGCTAAACGGGTTGGCGTTATTCCGATCCACAAGGGCGCCGATCAGGACCCGCATTTCCAGACCGAGCAGTTCAAAGGCTGGTTCGAGGAACTGAATGGCGAGCAATATGTGCCGACCACAATGCCAACCAACCTTGAGCAGTGGGGTTATTTTGGCAGCACGCTTCTGCTGGAAACCAGCCAGGAAGCTTTGCTGGGCCAGCGCAGTGCTCAGGACGTCGCGGATGAGTGGGCAGAGTTCCTCACTGACGAGCACGCCAAATGGAAGGCAAACCAGTGATTGCTCGCGCTCAAAAAACTGTCAGGCCCGGGGAAACCCGGGCACGACGCTCGCTCTACCTGCAATATATGGTCGAGCCGTTCTTCTATCTGTCGCCCGCGATCTTTCTTATCGGTGCGGTGATCATGATCCCGCTGATCATCGGAATCTCCTACTCGTTCCAATCCATTGAGCTGTTGAAGCCTTTTGACTCCGGCTGGATCGGGTTGGAAAACTACGTCGATCTCTGGAGTGATCGCAAGTTCTGGATCGCGATGGAGAACACGCTGTTCTGGACTTTCTGGTCGATCACATTCCAATTCTTGCTTGGCCTTGGCCTTGCCATGCTTCTAAACACACAGTTCTTTGGCAAGAAGCTGTTTCAGGCCCTCGTTTTCCTGCCATGGGCCGTCCCGACCTTTCTCTCCGCGCTGACATGGGCGTGGCTATTCAACCCTGTCATCGGTCCGTTGCCGCATTGGCTGGCAGCACTTGGTATTCTGTCAGAGCCTTACAACATTCTTGGTGATCCCAAGCTTGCGATGTGGGGCCCGATCACGGCGAATATCTGGTTCGGCGTGCCGTTTTTTGCCATCACATTGCTGGCGGCGTTGCAATCGATACCCGGTGAGCTTTACGAAGCAGCGGAAGTTGATGGTGCGAGCCCATGGCAGACTTTCACCAAGATCACTTTGCCGTTCCTTGCACCGATGATCGCGATCACCGTGATGCTGCGAACAATCTGGATCGCCAACTTTGCTGATCTGATCTTCGTAATGACTGGCGGTGGGCCCGCCAACTCGACGCAAATTCTGTCGACCTACATCTTCACCACGGCCTTCCGCAAACTGGATTTCGGCTATGCGTCAACCATTGCCGTGGCACTCCTGGTGATCCTTCTGATCTACGCCGTTATTCTGCTTTGGCTTCGCAAGAAGCTGGTCAAGATTTGAGGAGTTGGCCATGTCAGCCGTCAAGAACCCCAACCCCGCATTGATCGTGGGAAAATACGCGGTGCTTGCGTTCTATCTGATCTTTGCGCTGTTCCCGCTTTATTGGTTGCTCAAGATCGGATTGACGCCGGATGCGCTGATCTACTCCGAAGGCACCAGGCTGTTTCCTAGCGAGATCACGTTCTCGAACTTCACGACGGTCATTTTCCAAACTGATTTTGTGGCCTACTTTCGAAACTCACTGGTTGTATCCCTAGGGGCAGCCTTCTTTACCACTCTGTTCGCAGCCGGGGCGGGGTATGCGTTTTCGCGCTTCGTATTTGCGGGCAAACGGATCATCATAGCATTGATGTTGATCACCCAGATGTTCCCGCTACTGATGATCATTGCCCCAATCTACAAGATCGTCGCCGACCTCGGTCTGCTGAATTCGCTGACAAGCCTGATTGTTGTCTACACTGCGTTCAACATCCCCTTTGCAACTTTCCTGATGCAGTCATTCTTTGACGGCATTCCCAAAGATCTGGAAGACGCGGCAATGATGGATGGCTGTTCGCGATTTCAGGCGCTGTGCAAAGTCGTGTTTCCACTGACATTGCCCGGTCTCGGGGCGACGCTTGGATTTGTCTTTACTGCAGCATGGTCAGAGTTGCTATTTGCGCTGATGCTGATTTCGAAGAACGACGCAATGACCTTCCCGGTTGGCCTGTTGACGTTTGTTTCCAAGTTCTCGGTCGATTGGGGGCAAATGATGGCAGCCGGCGTGCTGGCGCTGATCCCAAGCTGTCTCTTCTTCATCTTCATTCAACGCTATCTCGTGCAGGGCCTCACGTCCGGCGCGGTCAAAGGATAGGAGGCCAGATCATGGCAAGTATCGAACTTCGTGACGTTGCAAAACGATATGGATCCGTTGAGGTCCTGCGCAACATCGACCTTGAGATCCAGGATGGTGAGTTCATCGTTCTGGTGGGTCCTTCGGGCTGCGGCAAGTCCACACTGCTACGCATGATTGCCGGTCTTGAGCCGATATCAAACGGCGATTTCCTGATTGATGGCGAGCGTATGAACGATGTGAGACCAAGGGATCGGGACATCGCGATGGTGTTCCAATCCTACGCTCTTTATCCGCATATGGATGTCGCGCGGAATATGGGATTCTCGATGGAAATCCGCAAAGATCCGGCAGCGGAACGCAAATCAAAGGTCGCTCAGGCGGCGGAAACTTTGGGCCTATCCAATCTGACGGATCGCCTGCCCAAGGCCCTTTCGGGCGGACAACGTCAGCGGGTTGCCATGGGCAGAGCCATCATCCGTGATCCGCAGGCCTTCCTGTTTGACGAGCCTCTGTCAAATCTCGACGCGGCGCTGCGAGTCGAGATGCGGTTGGAGATAGCGCGGCTACATCAAAAACTTAGCGCAACCATGATCTACGTGACACATGATCAGGTTGAGGCTTTGACGCTGGCAGACAGGATCGTTGTTCTGAACGGTGGTGATATTCAACAGGTCGGCAGCCCGTTGGAACTTTACGAACGTCCGGCCAACAAATTTGTTGCGCAGTTCATCGGCTCACCCACCATGAATGTCGTGCCTGTCACTGGAACCGATACAGGTGTGACCGCCGGAAATGGAGCCGAAATCGAACTTCCTGATCAATTTCTTACTGCACAGGCGAAAGAGCTGGGCATAAGACCAGAGCATATTGATGTCGTGGACAATGGCACAGGTGATCTTTCGGCCGTGGCTGATGTTGTTGAACATCTGGGCTCGGACACGAACATCTATGCCAACGTCGAAGGCATTGGGTCAATGATGGTGCGCAAACATGGCAATATCCCCGTAAAGTCTGGCGAACAGCTTGGTCTGCGCATTCAGACGGAAAACGCGCATCTTTTTGCCAAGGACGGCAAAGCGTTGCGACAGGTCGCTTGAGATGACAAACGAAATTGAAATTCGGGCAGCGCTTGAGAAAAAGACGCTCTGGCTGTCATCGTGGATGATCCACAATGCCAACAACATTCGTGCCAAAGGCAGGATCAAGGTGGGTGGCCATCAGGCATCATCGGCTTCGATGAATGCGATATTGAACGCGCTTTATTTCCATGTGCTGCGACCCGAGGATCGCGTTGCAGTCAAACCGCACGCGAGCCCGGTGTTCCATGCGATCCAGTATCTTCTTGGAAACCAGAGCCTGCAGCAGATGCAGGATTTCCGCGGCCTTGGAGGCGCACAACCCTATCCATCGCGCACCAAGGACAAGGATGATGTCGACTTCTCGACCGGGTCGGTCGGGATGGGTGTTGCAATGACGGCGTTTGCCAGCCTGACGCAGGACTATCTGGCCGGTCACGGATGGCTCAACCAGCCCAAAGGCCGAATGATTGCGTTGGTTGGCGATGCTGAGCTGGACGAAGGCAATATCTATGAGGCGCTTCTCGAAGGCGCCAAACACGACCTGCGCAATTGCTGGTGGGTCATCGACTATAACCGGCAATCGCTTGATGGCGTCGTCACCGAAGGTTTGAACGCAAGGTTCCGCGATATATTCCTCGCCTGCGGGTGGGAGGTGATCGAACTGAAATACGGCTCGCTCATGCAAGCCGCTTTCAAGCGACCCGGCGGAGAGTATTTGCGCGATTGGATCGATAGCTGTGAAAATGCGCTTTATTCAGCTTTGACGTTCAAAGGTGGTGCTGCATGGCGCGCACAACTGGAGCAGGATTTCACCGCCAATAACGAGGCGCTGGCGCTGGTGGCGGATCATGATGACGAGGCACTTGCGCAACTGATGGGCAATCTGGCGGGGCATGATGCGGTACTGATGTCCGAGACGATGAAGGCCATCGATCATGATCGCCCGGTTTGTTTTATCTGCTACACGGTGAAAGGTCACGGGCTGCCCCTTGCTGGACATAAGGACAATCACGCCGGGATCATGACCACGGCGCAGATTGAAGGTCTGCGAGATGATTTGGGGATAGATGCGGGCCGTGAATGGGAACGCTTTGCGGGCATCGGTGTTGACCAAGAAGACGTTAAGGCGTTTCTGAATAATGTCCCGTTTAACGCAAAGGGACCCCGCCGCCATACCGCTACCCCGATCAGGGTTGATGAAATGGCCCGGCCAAGGATCAAAAACGTTGCCTCCACCCAGGAAGCGTTTGGGCAGATTTTGTCGGCGATCGCCAGTGAAGCTCCGGCACTTGCCGAGCGAATTGTCACCACATCACCTGATGTCTCGGTCTCGACCAATCTGGGGCCTTGGATCAACAAGACGGGCCTGTTTGCAAAAGCTGAGCAAAGCGATGTGTTTCGCGATCAGGAAATCCCTTCGACGCAAAAGTGGCGCAGGCATAGGGACGGGCGGCATATCGAACTTGGCATCGCTGAGAACAACCTGTTCACGTTCTTGGGCGCGCTTGGTCTGTCCCATTCATTGTTTGGCGAGCGGTTGTTTCCAGTCGGAACAGTCTATGATCCGTTTATTTGCCGCGGGCTCGATGCCCTGAACTATGCCTGTTATCAGGATGCGCGGTTCATGCTGGCAGCAACCCCCTCTGGCGTATCGCTTAGCCACGAGGGCGGTGCGCACCAGTCCATTTCGACTCCTTTGATCGGTATGGCACAGGATGGGCTTGCAACGTTCGAGCCTGCTTATGCGGACGAACTTAACGTGATCATGCGTTGGGGGTTCGAATATATGCAACGGGAAGGGGCAGCATTTCAGGCCGAGCAGAATTGGCTGCGCGACGAGAAGGGTGGATCCTTGTATCTGCGCCTATCCACAGTACCGCAGGAACAGATCGGGCGCGAAATGACCGGTGACCTTGCGCAAGACGTGATCGCAGGCGGGTACTGGATGAGACCCCCAACCGCAACAAGCGCGGTCGTGCTGGCCTACACAGGTGTTGTCGCGCCTGAGGCCATTCAGGCGGCAGGACTACTATCCGATGATGTTCGGGACGTTGCTGTATTGGCTGTGACATCCGCAGATCGGCTGAACGCAGGATGGCAGGCTGCAGAGCGCGCCCGACAACGCGGCGATCATACGGCGCTTTCACATATCGAGAAACTGTTCGCCAATGTGCCGCGTGACGCTGGATTGGTGACCGTTGCCGATGGCCATCCGGCGGGTCTCAGCTGGCTTGGTGGCGTGCACGGGCACCGCACTAAATCTCTGGGTGTGGAGCATTTTGGACAGGCTGCAACAGTGGAAGACACCTATCATCTGCATGGAATTGACGTGAACGCAATTCTGCATGCGGCGCGAGCGTTGTTGCCAGGGCGCGGTGCACGCTACATCACACCCCTCGCAGGATAAAAAAGATGATCAAAGACCAACCTCTGCCTCTCGGTGCGCATTCCGAGCCTGGGTTTTGGCTTGAAACCTCCAATCACCGCAAATGGTTGATGGATGAGGCCATGCGGCAGCTTGAGTTCTTCAGCGCGAGTTGCCGAAACGGGCCTGGATTCTTCATCCTTGGTCATGATGGCAGCCCATTGCCTGGTGAGCTTCAGGAGCTGCACACGACGACGCGTCTGATTCATTCCTATGCATTGGGGCATCTTGCAGGTTTTCAGGGCGCTGAACAGATCATTGATCACGGCATGGCATATCTCGAAAGTCATCACAAAGATCGGGACCATGGTGGATACCTCTGGGCACTGGAAGGAGATTGGATCAAGGATGATCGAAAGCTTGCCTACGGGCATGTCTTTGTTCTTCTTGCTTCTGCAAGCGCGAAGCTGGCGGGTCACGGTTCATTTTCATGAGACCTGTCTAATGATCACTACAGGCGGCGATCCAGGCGTACAGTGCAGACAGACCCCCGGCCAAAATCGCGCTATCAATCAGTTGCACTGAGTAAACCGCATATACGGCGGACACCGAGTAATACCCGAAATTCGCCTTTTCATAAAAGCTTGGTTTCTTATGCATCGAGGCCTCCCCTGTGTGTTCTAAGGTTGAGGACCTTGTTCGCACTTATTGGCGATTTTTCGAACCAACCATCTGAGCGTTCATACAAGTCGCGTGACGTGAATCTCCAAGTGGGTTATCATTATCGTTGCGTTTTCAATGGATTAAAAAATGACAGAAATCCCAAAATCTGTTCCGTGGTTTGCCGAAGCGCTTAAGGACGCCATGTCGAAGAGTACTACTTCAAAGGAGTGTATTGATGAGGACAAGTGGACAGGCGAGAGCCTCTCCTATTACATTAAAGTTTCGGCAAATACCTTTTCCGCGTGGCGTAATGGCACTCTCCCGCAAGGGGAAAACTATACTAAGCTCCTAAATGCCTTAGCCCCGGAGGGCGGCGCGAAGGCAAACAAAGTCCTTAGAAATAAGCTTGAGTTTGCATACAAGCGATCGGCCGCCGACAACAAAAAACTTGTCGAGATTGAAAAAGAATTTGAACGAAAAATCTACTCTCGACTTGATCTCTGGAACGCAATCAATCGGCTTATAGAACCCGAGTTTAGCCTATTGTCCAGGGGTAGCTCTGAAAGCTGTATTCTTAACGGATTCAAAGATGACGAGCTTCGCCTGCGACAGTCTAACCAGAGCTTCTTCATCGCTCCTACAGACCAGCTTCTCGAAGCTTCAATGAAGGGGATCTCTCGCTATGAAGTAAACAGCGAGGATGATGTTTTCTTCGATGGGACTGTAGACAAAGACGGCCCATTTGAAACAGGTGTTGTTAGTGAACTGATTGAACGCCATAGGATAGAGGTTTCCAATCAAGTTCTCCGGTCTTTGGCATCTCCTAGAGATTCCAAAAAGCCCTATAACAAAAAGAAGTTTGGCGTTTGGTCTGTGACAGAGTTTGTCCCAGCAGACCGAAAGGAAACCAACGCCTGTGAAATCTCCATGTACAATACTGATTTTTTCACGAAGTCAGTTATGCAGCGCGTGTTCAAGCAGCTACAAGCAGAGCAACCCGAAGCGTTTGAAAACTTGGGGGACTATCCCGTCCTTACAAAAGGAACAGATAGATTTCACATGCCTCACTTTGCACCATCATTAGGTTTAAACTGTTTCGTGATTTCGTTGGCAGAAAATCATAGGCCAGAAATTGTACTCTCGAAAACGAAGAACTCGACATCGAATGTCAGTCAGCACGACAAGTACCATGTGGCAATGAATGAAGGGATTGTACAAGAGGACCTGGAGCTTGGATCTGACGCCGTAGACTTCACAAAACTCATTCAACGAGGCCTGTCAGAAGAAGTTGGCAGAATAGAGTTCTCCGGATTGGAGTACTATCTCACAGATGTGTTTCTTGATGTACCGTCGGGTGAAACAGCTATCCTCGCTGTCGCCACAGTGGCTGAGAGTGTGGCAGAGCTTAACAGTATTAGAAACGCTTCTGCGAGAGACAAAGATCGTGAGTCCCAGGGGAGTTTAGTTGGAGTACCTTGCAGTAGGGCAGACATAGTCGAATTTGTTTTGGACCAGCCTCAATCGATCCGCAGCTTTACAAGCTATTTTCCGGGTATGCTAAATTCACTAATGTTGCGAGCTGCATTCTCTAAGTTGGCCCTGAAGCAAAGAAGGCCCTAGGGTGGTTTTTATCAAAGTAGGCTCGGCAGCAGTCTGGCCGGAAGAGTAAATAACTCTATTGCCGCTCTCGGCAAATTCGAGAAACCCCCTCAAAATTCCCTGTTTTTCTCCAATTTTTCATCTGCCAATGATTCGCCAAGAGCAAACAGCCAAAAGGGGCGAGCAGGTGTATATTGCGACAGAGAAAGCTTTCAAAAGATCAGCAGAAGACCGCACAGACGGGGCTTTGATGCTCCTTGAAACGTTCAATCGAAACAGTGTTGGTGAGAACGATGGTGCATCTCGCTTCATCTATGATCTCTACAACCTCGCATATGCTTTTTTTCAAATTCGAACGATGATGGCAAAGTGCCCCGAGAGTGTTCCTCGAGACAGTCTGCTTAGAAAGGAAGTTTCAAGAGCTAGAAGAAACATTCTAGCTAGATACCCGCGGCTTCTGAACGAGCGTATCGTCAACGAGGGGTTCAACGCGTTGGAATCGCTTTTTGACCTAACTGTGAGCTCTGATTGCCGAGAGCAAGGCAAGGCTCGGCTGCGGGCGTTGGCAGTGTCTCACTTCTTTCAGAACACGCTTCACAATGTTTATGTTGGGTCGCGGTTCGGATTGTTGGACATCGATCGCTTATTGGAGAAATACGAAACTGCGCCGGTGCCAGCAACCCATAGTCCCACCCAGAGGTTGTTGATCTGAGGCGACCGAACAGTCAGGTCGCTTCTCGACTTTGGTAGCGACCAGCCCTTATTTGGTGTGCCTCGGAAACAGCACTGGGACTACAACGACCGACAGAGGACGATGGGCCTGACGAAACCATTTTTTCAAAAAAATGGATCCTTTCCGTGCGACTTGAGGAGTCTCGAAGGTTAGAAAAAGCCTGAAAGGCATTAGCCTGATCAGTCGTGAATCCAAACCGGGTGCAAACTCAATGATAACTTACAGAAGTCATCGATCACATCCGTCTCTCGAGACGCCACACCAATAGTCTGTGGTTAACTTTCAATTTGTACGTGTTGAGAAGACTTAATAAATTAACTTGACCGCTAAGATAGAACGCTCAATAAAAACAGAGACTTGAAGTTTCGGGGTAAGTAGTTGTTTAGAGCATTTTGGGGCGCTTTTTTCGGCGTCGTTGGCCTGATCGTCGCGGGAGTGACTCAGGCTCAGGTTGAAGGCGAATTTGCGGGAGTATCTCCGCCAGAAGCCAATGTAGCACAGAGTGTTTTGTCAGATGGGAGTTTCCGATACTCGATTCCGATTGAGGTTCCGGAGTTCCATGGGTTGGAACCCAACCTGGATCTTAAATACGCCTCCAGCTTCAACGGGCATGGCACGCCAGATGCCGTTGTGGGTGCTGGATGGAGGCTGAGCGCTCTGTCTTCGATCGAGCGGGTGTCATACGGCGGAGGGCTTCCAGCGTTCGATTTCGAACGAGACAATTTTCGATTGGATGGACAGGACTTGTTGCTGTGCGACGATGCCGTTGCAACAAACAAGATTGCGTTTCCATACCCGGCACAACGCAAGACAACGTACGCCAGCGCCAGTTGTTCCGCTGGCGGTCATTTTGCGACTTACACTGAAAACTATGCAAAGATTCAGCTAGATCAGACGCTGAACGAGTTTCATGTATTCCGAAAGAACGGGACAAAACTAGTCTATCGGAGCCAGAAAGTTGTTTTGGGGGTGCAGACTGTCCCTGGAACAGCAGAATTCAATCATCTTGATCTAGGCAGGTACTTGCTTTCCACGGTGACCGACGTCAACGGAAATACGGTCCGCTATTCATACCATCATGCCGCCGCTGGCGATCTATATGCGCCGCGACTGAGAAAGATCACCTATGAATTGCCCGATGGCACCGTTGTCTATGCCGTTTCTCTGGACTACGACGCCACGCCTTGGGGCATCGCGAAGCCGCACTATGCGACTGGTACGCACTTATTTGGACGACAACCATTTAGACTTAGAGCCATTCGCGTGTACCGAGGCGACGCAACCACGCAAATTAGGGCCTATAGTCTGAACTACACTACGTCCGCACAATCAAAAATTAGCCTTCTGCAGGAAGTACAACAATTTGGCTCAGATTTTGAGTTTGACCCAGCGAGTGCTGCGAATGGCTACATAACTTCAGGCAGCCAACTAGCTGCACCCTACACATTCAACTATACACCGGACAATTTTCTTCTAGTTAAGACTACCGGTGGCGCTGATGAGTTTTCCGAGATCGTTTCCGTGTTGGACGTGGATCAGAATGGGCGGCAGGAAGTTCTGGTCAAAACGGGACCGCAGCGTAAGGATCTCAGAGCGTTTGAATTTTATGCCAACCGAACACCGACGATCAAGCCGCTGGCATCTGGTTTGCAGAACCTCTACGCCAACAACGTTGGTTATCCAACGAGTGAGAGCAAGGCACATGGGAACATCATCGATACCATCTCAGGTTATGATCCCACGTCTGGTCAGACATTCTTTCAATACCATCATTACACTAGAAGACAGTTTGATAGAGATGACCCATACACCACTCGTGTTACCAAACGGGCGATAAGGGGCGTCACACCCGAGACGCCTGACGCAACCTATCCGGTCGGCTGGAACCTGCGATTTTTGGGCAACTTCGACCGCGACCCGGGACTGGAGGCCATCGTAGATCAGAGCCTTGTCCAGATCGAGTATGGCGGAAATCTTCGTGCAGGACAGACCCATGGGAACATTGACGGAGATTTTGCGGCCGATATTGACGGTGATGGGCAGGACGAAATCTTTGGGCGGCTACAGATCTCCAGAAAGGTTGGGCACGGCAAGCATGCTGAGACACAAGTATCTGCTCCCGAAAATTGGAACTACTATGACCCCAATAGTCACGGATGGTTCAGAGAATTTATCGCTCCCAACCCGCTCAGACATTATCCAGCTAACAGCCTGATGGATTTTGGGGATGTGAATGGGGATGGCGCTCAGGATCTTGTGGTGCTGCGTCCAAACGGCACCCACGGACCCGGAAGAGTTTTTGTTCATCTATCCAACGGGGTCTTTTTTAACACCTTGGCCGAGACCTGGTACTCGTTTCACGCTCACGAGGACCTCAAAAGTGCCAGCCTTCAGGTGCGCGATATGAATGGAGATGGTCTGGGTGATGTGGTCGTTACACATCAGTGCCAAACGAGTATCGCGACTTGTACAGCAGGCCAGTTTGAAGCTCTTCCCCTTCTTTCTGCCGGGTACTTTTTTGAGCGGGTCTATATCGGGCCTGCAAATACATTATATAGCACAAATGGTTCCAAGCGTGGTGTTGTAGCGGATGTTGATGGGGATGGGATCGGCGACATTGTTGGCAAAGAAGGCAATGTGCATCTTTTTGGAGTTTACGGCGCCAAGAACCTTTTGCAGTCGGTCACTGAGCCATTGGGTGGTGTTTTGTCTGTAGTGTACGCGCCTTCTGCGCATTTCAATGACAACAAGGTTCCGCGGTCTTATCCGGTTGTGTGGAAGATCACACGTTCTGATGGGGCGGGCGGTGCGGACCGGGTGACGGACTATTCTTATGTCAGCAACCGGTTTGACTATGAGCGTCGGCAGACGGTCGGGTTCCGGACCATTACTGCTACGCTTCCGGCGATTGAGGGTGAAAGTGCCCGGCCGCAGTTGGTCACGGTTTATGAGCAAAACGTATCAGGGGGCCGCTCTGATGCGGCGCTGAAAGGGCGTGTCAAATCGCGGACGTTGATCCGGGACGGGGTGACCTGGTGGCAGGAGATCAATGACTGGTCCTCCTCGGGCCTGGCGGGTTTGCCGCATAATGCCTGGAAGACCAAAACACGCAAAAAGACACGCAACGGAGACACGCTGGACGAGCGTACAACTGAGTACGAATATGACACCTATGGGAACCGTACAGAAGTTCGGGAATTGGGTTATGCGGGTGTAGAAGACGACCGGACCAGATGGTTTGCCTATTCGCAAAATCTGACTGACTACATTGTTAACACGCCGCAGCATGAGATCATTGCGCCCGGAACAACATATCCGACCGATGACGCGAGCCGGCTTGCTGCAACATTCTATCTTTATGATGATGCTCTGGCGCCTCAGCCCCCGACAAAGGGCCACCTTACGACGCTACGGCGCTGGCGCCGCGGCGTTGGTGGGGCAGCCTCCTACGCTCAGACGGTTGGCACTTATACATATGACGGTTTTGGCAATGTTCTGAGCGAGACGGATGCGAAGGGCCGAACGAACACGCATACCTATGATGTGACTGGCCTGTTCCTGACTTCCACCATCAATGCGGCAGGCCATACGGCCAGCACGCAATGGGATCTTGGATGTCAGGAGCCTGTTTCGGCGACGGGTACCAACGGGTTGGTGACCGCGACCTCTCTGGATGTGCATTGCCGCCAGGTGCAGACGCGCAGCCCCAACGGGCATGAGGTGAACTGGTCCTACAATTCCTTTGGTGATGCGACGGCCCAATATGTCGAGACACGGGCCGCGTCTGCCGATACGGCAGGAACGGACACGGTGTCCCGGCAGTACTTCAATGGCTTTGGTGAGGTGTATAAGGAGACCTCAAGCGGTAAGACCGATCAGATCGACGACGCGATTGTTAGCCTGCACGGGTTTGACGCGCGGGGCAATACGGCCTGGACCAGCATCCCGCTCAGTTGGGCAGAGGCTGCGACAAATACCGTCGCCGACACTCAGCGAGTGCGTTTCAGCTATGACACGCTTGACCGCGTCACACGGACAACCGCACCAGATGAGACCTACTCAACGCGAGAGTATGGTGAAACCAACTCAATGGTTAGCTATCGGACAGGGCAGACCGGCAGCTTCCCGTTTGTGGATCATTGGGACGCGCATTGCTTTGACGACGACGCATCGACAGTCTGCAGTCAAACAAGGAACGTGTTTAACGCTCGTGGAAACGCTATCCAATCAATGGTAGCGGCTCACACGAATGATGGTCCAGAATATGTTTTTACGACATCATCTACCGACGGCCAGCTATATTGTAACGGGTCCGGGCGTTCTGTCCCTGTAGACAGCGAAGAAACCTGCAACAAGCTTTCCATTCTAGCCGAGATACCAACAACCACTGGCGAACTCGAAGTTCAGCAATGTGCGGGCGTTCCAGATTGTATCGAGATGGTTCTGATCCAAAATGGTCAGACGCAGGCTGTTGATGTTAGCTTTCTGGTAAATGCCAACATCGACATCACCAATGCACTCGTGCGAGGCGGCAGTAGTGCGCCAGGAACGGTCACTTATCAGGGCAGCACGCTCGGTGTTGGCTCATCCTACGTGACCATCCCCGATATCGCGACGACTGAAGGTACACAGCAAACAGTTTCCGTTTATAAGAGTAACGGTACCATCAGAGAACCTGCATCGGGTAGTTTGATAGATGCAAATCACTATTGGGTTGCGGGCAATTTGCGTTGGGGTTCCGGAAACTGGACCACCGCTGTTAATGCTACCAGCTACCATGCCTCTGATGGATGGACTTATCATTCAAAACACTGTGTTGGGATGTGTCTTGACCCTAGTGTTTGGAGAACGCGCTTAGATGCCTCGGGAAACAGCAGCGTCTTTATCCAGCTGCATTTCAACCAAACAGCTTTGAATCAGGCTTCCAGCTGGGAGACCACAGAGTTCGCCTACGACCTACTGGACCGTTTGATTGGTGTTCAGGATCCCGGTGGCGCCACTTGGGCCTATACCTATGACGCTGTGGGCAACCGGCTGACGGCGGATGATCCAGGGCTGGGTCTCTGGACCCTATCTTATGATGAGACGGACAATCTGGTCTCGCAGGTGGATGCCAAGGGTCAGACCATTGCCTATACCTATGATCAGCTGGATCGGGTGCTGACCAAAACGGTCAGCGGCCCGGGCCTGACCAGCGTCATGACCCAGCACAGCTATGACCAGCTCCGAGGTGGATACCACAATATCGGCATGCTCACCGGGGTTTCGATCGCGGGCACCCATGGGATCGAATATGATTACAACAATCAGGGTCTGCTGGCTGAGGAACGGCATGAGATTGATGGCCGGACCTATCAGCTGCAAACCGAATATGCCGCCAATGGGATTGCCCTGCGCCGCACGCTGCCCGACACTCCGGGGGCCGTGACGACCAGCTGGACCGACGCGTTCTCTTACGACGCGGCCAACCGGCTGACGGGCTTTGGCCCGCATATCACCGGCGTGACCTATGATCTGCGCAGCAACCCGGTCGAGATCACCTATGGCAATGGGTTGCGCACGGTGAATGAGTTCTCGCGCAGCCGCGGCTGGATGGACCGGACCGAGGTGCGCGACACCACCGGGCTGGCCATGGCCAAAACCCAATATGTGCGCTCGGCCACCGGCCGTGTGGCACAGCAATGGACCACGCGGGACGAAGGCAATCTGGACTATGCCTATGACTATGCGGGTCGTCTGACCACGGTCGCCAACCGCAATGGTGTCACCGCCTATGATCAGGCCTTCACCTATGACAGCGCGGGCAACATGACGTCGAACAGCCATCTGGGGGCCTATGCCTACCAGCCCGGCACCCATCGCCCGACCACTGTGGCGGGGCAGAGCTTTAGCTATGACCCCAATGGCAACATGCTGCAGGGTCTGCATGGCAAGGTGATGACCTATGATGGTGAGAACCGCCCGTTGAGCGTGACTTATGCAGGTCAGACCACCTCTTATGTCTATGGCGCCGATGGTACGCGGCTGAAGCGCACCGACAAGACCGGCCAGCCGGATGAGACGGTCACGGTCACTTTCGGCGATGTCGAGATCCGCAACTTCGGGCAGGGCACGGCGGAAGAGATCGTCACCTACCCGCACTCGGATGTGCGTCTGGTCAATGGCACGGCCAGCTACATGCACCGCGACCAGCTGAACTCAGTCCGCCTGATCACCGGCACTGACGGGGCTGAGGACAAGCGCACCATTTACCAGCCCTTCGGGAAGGCCCAGGACTGGACCTCAGACCTGATCGCCGCGCCCGAAACCAAGGGCTATATCGGAGAACGCTTCGACGCGGGCGCAGGTCTGCAATACCTCAACGCAAGATACTACGACCCCGAACTCTCCATGTTCATCCAACCCGACTGGTTCGAAGTCACACAACCAGGCGTCGGAACAAACAGGTACAGCTATTCCTTCAATGATCCTGTCAACCTCTCCGATCCATCAGGTAATGCGATTGACAGAGCGGGGTCGCTAAGATCAGATAGCATCGACGAAGGTGGTGACGGAAGAGGCTCTACACACAACGACAACCAACCAGATGGAGTTGAAGTGGCTGGACCAGCAGGTGCAGCAGGAAAGGCGCTACGCGAACTAACTGAAGCACAAAAGAAGAAGGCTCTCAAAGGAAAGCTAGCGTATGCGCGGAAACTGGCCGTTGATACCGCCTGGAAAATGGAGCAACAGATGGTTGCAGCTGGTTATCCAGGATCTCGGGCTTGGAATAGCACGCAAAGAAAAGAACTTTTGGAGACCGGAAAAGTCTCTGGATACGATGGTCATCATATAAACACTGTCAATGGGAACTTATCACAAGCGGCGGACCCAAGTAACATTCGGTTTCTAACCAAGGCTGAACATAAAGCGACACATGGCGCTGCTGGCGGGTATAGAACGCCAATTTCCGGGAAGGAAGGTATTGACCGAACGCTGGATGGAGCGCTACCGGATCTTACAACTGACTACTCGAAGAACTGGTCTGAAACAGTCAGGGAATATGGTCTTGGTGCCTTATCAGGAATAGGTGTCGGGCTCGAAGTAATCGACCAGTTTGATCCTTACTTTGGCCCAAACGGGTTCTTCGGAGCCAGCCCAGTTGGTTGTGGTACGTTAGACTGTATTGGTGGCTAATGAGTATGAGCAATAATCTAGAACAGGCCGTTGTCAGAGGGCTAGGAGAAGCCTTGATCAGAGACTTGGTAAAAACTCAGCTTGGGTGGGTTTGTGGCAAGAATGATGATTTGGCCAAAGGTCCAAAGTATTTGGTCGCGTTCAATTACCCAACCGAAATCGACGAAATAGAGTTCATTACGCAATATACTCGAGAGGCAAAGACAGATGTCGTCAGACAATTCTACAGATGCTGTAATGGCATGAGAGTGTTTGATACTAGGTTTGTAGTTCCAGGTGTGCGTTTGATGTCACCCAAGCATTCAGGACTGGATTTTTTTAACATACCACTTGGTTTTGATACTCTGGGGGGAATTCTACTTCCGTCTTGCTCGCCGGAGAACGGATTCTTGATTGGTTCGAGCCACGTATACGGTGCCAGCTGTGAGCCAAAAACAAAATACGATATCCTTAACTCTAAAGGTTGTATTTTGAGTGGGTATTTTGATGAGTCCGGTGTTGTGTCAGAGTCTTTTGAGGAGCTTGAATCTTGGTTAGAGACACGTGTAACCCAAGCTAAGGAAAACTTCGAAGAGTACGCGTAGTCTACATCTTGAGTCTTGTATGCAATCTTCGTGAACCTCTGTCCGCATTCTCCAACCGCTGCCCCAACACCCCACGCAACACATCCTTCACCACATACTCCGGCACGCCCAAATCCACCAACCGCGTCACCGCACCTTCGGGCGTGTTCGTGTGCAAGGTCGACAACACCATCCGCCCCACCAGAGCCGCCCGGCAGGCAATCTCCGCCGTCTCCTCATCCCGGATTTCCCCCACCATCAGCACATTCGGGTCCTGACGCAAAAACGACCGTAAGGTGCGGGCGAAGGTTAGCCCAATCTCCTCATGCACCTGAACCTGTTCGACGCCGGGGAGGTTGTATTCAATCGGGTCTTCCACCGTTAGGATCTTGCGCCCTTCCTCATTCAGATGCGCCAGAGCAGTATAGAGCGTTGTTGTCTTCCCCGACCCGGTCGGGCCGGTCACCAGAAACAACCCGTTTGGCTGTTCGATAATCTCAATGATCTGCTGTGTGGTTTCTGCGTCGAAGCCCAGCTTGTCCCAACCTAACCGCAAGGCATTGGGGTCCAGCACCCGGCACACGATACTTTCCCCAAAACTGGTCGGTACGGAAGACACCCGAAAATCCACCTTCCGCCCGGCCATGGTCGCTGTGATCCGCCCATCCTGTGGCAATCTGCGTTCCGATACGTTCATGCCCGACATCACTTTGAGCCGCGCGAGAATAGAAGCCACGCTGAGGGACCGGTCCACAGGGTGCTTCCGCAATATGCCGTTCACCCGCAGCCGAATGCGCAACCCGTCTTCCTGCACCTCGAAATGAAGATCAGACGCCCCGATCGCGACCGCTTCGTTCAGAATCTCGGCCACAAACCGGATCACCGGCCCATCGGCATTGCCTCGCCTGAGTGTTTCCTGGTCGAGCAGCAGCCTCTCATCCGAGACTTCTGAACTATCTTGAGCGTCATCGAGGGTTGCGAGCAACTTTCGAATGGCTCTTGTCGGCGCAACCACAATCTCGGGCGGTGTATTCAGAAAAAAAGCAAGCTCAGTGGTCAACGCCTCATTCGCCGGATCACACGACAACACGTATCGCTTCTTTGAGGTGTCGATGATCGGCGCGATGAGTTTGGACTGGCAATAAGAGAGGGACAGCAGGTCTATTGAAGTTGTATCCGGCGAGTATTCTCCAAGTTCGCTAAGGTGAGTGATGTTCTGCGATTTGGCCAGGTGTTTGAGCAGGTCCTCCTCATCCATCAAGCCAAGTTTCAGGATCGCCCGATCGACAGTAATTCCCTCGGCTTCCGCGACCGCTCTGGCACGGGACGCCGCCGTTTGATCAATGGATTTTGAGGCAAGAAGTGCGTCAACTATGGACACAGTGCAACTATCTGCCCCTGTCTTTAAAGACATCTTGGACCCCTCTTGGCCTTCATACTATAAGTTGTACAGTTTTTACGACGCTGACTTGTAAATTGAAAGAACACACAGGCATGCAGGCAGAATTTGGGGGACGTGTTTACACGGCCTGGGAGTGGATTGGCCACCGTATTCCCAGTTGGCTTGTGCTGCCCGGTCTCGCGAAAAAGTGGTCGCGGACATACCAGGTTTCATCATTGCCTTTAGCTGGGAATGACATCGAAGAAGGTGAACGTCTTGATGTCAAACTGGCCCCAGAGCTCTTTCTGCAAAAACAAATGACGGTGCCGGCCGCCGCAAAATCGGCGTTGACGCAAGCCGTTGATCTTAACCTAAAGCAGACTCTGCCCGGTGCTGGTGAGGGTTTGGTCTGGCGCTTCAGAATTGAGAAGCGAGACAAAATCAGCCTGCATTTGGCGATCTATGTGATCAAGAAAGAAACGCTCGATCAAATTGAAGCCGCTGTCTCCGCTGCCAGGGGTATCGTTCGTACAATTGGAGTCGCTGAGCATAGAACGACGCCTCTGCTAGATCATCGCGCGCGCGTAGACATAGCGCGACGGCGGTGGGAAGTCGTTGGTATGGCTCTCGTTTGTATGGTTTCCCTAGTGGCTCTGATGCAGAGTTTTCAGAGGAACGCTGAACTCAAAACACAAGTATCGCAATTGGAGGCCTACAAGAACGAGTTAAGTGCCCAAGCGGTTGCCTTGAGAGCGCAAATGGACTCTGAGAACGATGACTCGTCTGGGCTGATCAACGATTATGAGCTCTTTGTGAGAGACTATGGCCGGTTGTCCTTGATACTCGATCTCACGCAAGCATTCGACGATGCAACGTGGGTGTCGGAGTTGGTGATCAATGGCCGAACGCTAATCTTGTCAGGCTTTACGGGCCATGATGTGACAGAAGTGTTGGAAACTGCACAATCCCTTCCTTGGGCTGAGCAAGTACGTCTTGATGGCCCAGTTGTGTTCGACAGCTTTTCACGCAAGAACCGGTTTGATCTCTCGATCCAAATTAAGGATACGGGGAGTGTCCGAAATTGAATCGGCTTAGGTCTTCTCTTTTTGTTTGTACCCTTACTTGCATCCCCGTTTTGGCATTCACGCTTTTTTCTTCACAGTCGGAGGAACTTACGAGGCAGCGAGCACTTTTGCAGGACGAAATTTCTGCGACTGAGCTAAGGATCAATCGTTTAACTAGTGAGAACGTTCGAACAGAGTTTCCACAAGAAATGATCTGGAATGTATCGTCAAAGGTGGATGCCGAACTTAGCCTGCAAAAGACTGCGTTGGATCTCTCTTCTGACGCTGAATTGGAACTTATCGCATTCAATGTGCCGAATGCTTCGGTTGAAAGTGGGGGCAAAAGAGCTGCTTTTTCTATTGAAGCAGAGGGACCATTGGACAATGCCTTTGAATTTTTGTCCCGTTTGGAAAGTCACAAACCTCGTATCGCTCTAAAGTCGCTTCGTATACGACCAAGTCGTTCCCGTCAGCCCCAAGGAGGTGAGGTACCGGTCTTTGTTCAGGCCACACTCTGGTCGTTCTGGAGGGATGAGAAGTGATTGTATTGAAGCGCAACATGCCTCCCCTCTACGTCATTGCACTAGCGCTTGTGTTTTTCTGGGCGTTACTTTCGAGCGCTATTGAAGCTCCAAAGAATTCGGGTGTCCAAACATATTTGCAAGCGCGGGAAGCAGCTCCGACGAACGAAGTCTTTGTCGAGCTCAGCTTGCCCCGGTCAGCTGATCATAGCGACCGGCTTTTGTTGTTATCCGAAACACCATTGTTCGCAGAGAGCCGAAGAAAAACGCATACGGAGCTGTCCTCACCGGAGGATCCTCTAGAAACCAACGTTCTAGAGGAAGCCGAACCTAAAGTTAAAGAAAGAATTCAGGCAAAAGCGCGGCCCCCAGAGTTGCCAGCATTGGAATATCTTGGATACGTGCGTGAAGGAGACCAAATCCGGGTGCTCTTATCACTTCACAAAACATCTGAAGAAAAGTGGGTCCAAGTCGGAGATAAAGTTCTGAATTGGCAGGTGAAATCTATGACCGAGTCTTTGGTGCATCTGGAGCAAGGTGAGGTCGAGCATATTGTGGTAAAGATGGAATGACGTTGATTGCAGCAAAGTTAACCAAACAAATATTTGGACTACGTTCAGTTTTCACATTTGTCCTCGTTGGGATGGTGATGAGTTGTACTGAGACGACGACAACCAGCAACGGTGTATTCGGTGAGGATGTAACAGTTCAGCGCACGTCATTTTTGAACCGGTTCGAGATACCTGGCGCTCAACCGGATGCGGGCGTTCGCCCAGGGGCATTGGCCCGTGGAAACGATCAATTTGTGAACCCTCGACGAGTAAATAACTCGCGCCGATCAAAGGCAATAGTCGTTCCACGTGATGGAGAATTGGTTGAGGTGTCTCTTGTAAACGCCAGTCCTGAAGCAGCGGCACAAGCCGTGTTGGGTGATACGCTGGGACTACGTTTTACTGTAAGTGACGAGGTTGATGGTAAAATAACGATTCAATCGACCGGTCCGATCCCCAAAGATGCTCTACTTGAACTCTTCGAAGCCGCTCTTTCTGCCAATGGCGCTCGTCTCGAAAAGGAAGGTTCTGTCGTAAAAATAGTCCCAGGTACCTCTGGTAACAGAGCGTTTCGTCTCGCCTCGGAGGGTGTTGGGAGTGGAGCCAACATCGTTGTGGCACGGCTAGAGTATATCTCATCTACACAGATGGTGAATTTGCTTGAGCCTTTAATGGCCGAAGGGCTTACAGCCGTAGCGGACAAACGCCGGAACCTAATGATGATGACCGGTACGCCAGCTCAATTGGAGGCCGCCCTAGACGCTTTGAACCTGTTTGATGTTGACGTGTTGCAAGGGAAATCCGTGGCTCTGGTCGAACTCAATTCCGCAGATCCTGAGACGATCGTCGATGAACTGAAACTCATCTTCGAGAATGAAGAAGGAGGCAACTTAGAGGGCGTCATTGAATTTGTGCCGAACAAGAGACTGGGCTCTGTTCTGATTATTACCTCTCGGTCTAGGTACCTTGCGACGGCGGAGAAATGGATCAGACAACTTGATCGAACAGCCAGTGGTGCAAGCAGTTTTATCCAGATTTATGAACTGCAAAACCGCTCGGCAGTGGATGTGGCACCCATCCTGAACGATCTTCTAACAGATGGTATCGCCTCTGAAGAGGACAAAAAGACCGAAAAATCGCGGGCTGCTTCTGGGGGATCGCGGGTCGCTGCGGATAAGGCAAGGAACGCTCTTCTCGTCAAAGCGACGCGCGGCGAACATCGAGAAATCCGAAACTTGCTCAATCAAATTGATAGCAGCCCGCAGCAGGTCATGCTGGAAGCGACGATCGCTGAAGTTCGGTTGAACGACGAACTTGATCTTGGTGTGCGCTGGTTCTTTGAGAGTGGGAACTTCAACTACACATTCTCTGATGCCCAAAATGGCAGCGTTGGCCCTACTTTCCCGGGGTTCTCTGCCGTGTTCGGCACCGGGGGTGCTAACGCTGCTCTTTCGGCTCTTTCGGGCGTCACAGATGTTAAGATCATTTCGTCACCAACGCTTATGGTGTTGGACAATGAAGAAGCTGTACTTCAGATCGGCGATCAGGTGCCAATAGCTACTCAAACGTCTACTGATAATTCAACGAATGATGCTCCAACAATCACGAATATTGAGTATCGCGACACCGGTGTGATTTTGACCGTAACTCCCAACATCAATCGTAATGGTCGCGTGGTTCTCGATGTTGTTCAAGAGATCAGTAGCGTGTCTCAAGAGCAGACTTCTGGTATTGACTCACCGACAATTAGGCAAAGAAAAGTTGCTACCAACGTGATGTTGAGTGATGGAGCAACCTTGGCGTTGGGCGGGTTGGTGCAATCTTCAGATACGAAGACTGTCACAAAGATCCCCGGCCTCGGCGATGCACCTGTAGTGGGCGGATTGTTCAGGAGAACAGAGAGCGATAAACGTCGGTCGGAACTACTGGTTCTTATTCGCCCCCGCGTAGTCTACACGGAACACGATGCTAAAACAGCTACAGAGTATTGGCGTTCCAAGTTGTCCGGTGCAGACTCAATTCTTAGAAGCGGGCTTGGTTCACCAAAGCACACTGTCTCTGACGTTTTGCCGTAAGTCGGTTAAATGGCGCTGTATTCTTACCAAGGCTTCGATCATTCAGGCGCAGGCACAGCTGGGACAATTGATGCCGGCAGTGAGAAAATCGCCTTTGATGTACTGAAATCACGCGGCATCACGGTGGTGCTTCTCTCACCTGGTGCAACCAACGAAGGGCAAGAAGTCGCTTGGTACAAGCGGGATATCCGCTTCTTTCGTAAAGAGCTGCCTTATCAGGAACAGGCAATGGTAGCCGATCTGTTAGCGACGCTGTTTCAAGCCGGGCTCTCTTCAGCTGAGGTTGTTGAAATTACTGCAGCTTCGGTCGAGCGGAAAGAAGTTAAAAGACATTTTGAACGCGTTCGCCAATTGGTCGTCGACGGTGACAGCTTTCCGGATGCTTTTGAGGCTGAGAACGATTTGTTTTCGCCTGTTTTTGTTTCTTTCCTGCGCATCAGTGATGCCGCCAATGCAATGCCAACGCTGATGAAGGAACTCTCCACATTTTTCCAAAAGCAAAACGCCACAAAACAGAAAGTTGTATCAGCATTGATTTATCCTTCCATTCTGGTCTGCGCTGGTATTGGTTTGTTCTTGGTATTTGCTCTCTATCTTGCACCAAATTTGGCGCCGATTTTTTCATCGGTGGGACGAGAGGCACCAGCTACCATCGCTTTTCTACTGGGCATAAACGAGCTTTTGAACAATTATTGGTTGATCTTACTGATTGCGGTCCCTTCGCTGGTTTTGCTTTGTGTGTGTCTGCTTCAAATCAAAGACGTACAGCTTGCGCTTTCGCGAATTCGTTTTCGCCTTCCCATTGTTGGGTCGCTTCTGCGCCTGTCTTTGCTTTCCCAGTTGGTACAGTCCATAGAGCTTCTGCTTCGCTCTGGTATGTCGCTGGAAAACGCCCTTCGAACGTCTGCAAAAACGATAGGTCGAGGATCGGAACTCAATGACCGTTTCTCAGCAGCAGCTGATCTTGTGCACGCAGGTTTGCCCGCATCAAAAGCGTTTGAAGAGGATGAATTCCTTGCACCTTCTTTCAAAGAGCTGTTTCGAATTGGAGAGCGGACAAACACACTACCAACCACACTAGTCGCCTTGACGGATCAATTATCCTCGGAATTGGACCGCAAGACGCAAAGACTTCTCAGTTTGATTACACCACTGTTCACTCTTTTGTTGGGAATAGGTGTTGGCTTGCTGATCTACTCGATCATGGGCGCTATCTTGGAGATCAACGAAGTTGTACTTTGAATTCAGTCGGCGGAGTAAGAAGCGAGGTTTTACCTTACTGGAGACCTTGATCGCGATGGCCTGCGTTGGATTGGTCCTTGCTACACTGTACAATACGACCTCACGCTTATCGCGAAAACAGTCTGACGCGTTGAGAGACTATGAGCAGACACTTCTGGCGCGAGCTCTTTTGGACGAATACCGCGCTACATATCCATTGATGCCATCATCCGGTACTTACAAGAATACGTGGGATTGGCAGATTACAGAGCAACCGCAAAACGTTCTGAAGCCCACTCGCTTTGATCATCACTTTGAGCTCGTTCTGTTGACTGCAGTTGTCAGTAATTTGGGCTCTCAGAAAAGGTCCGTCGCAGTCAATACAGTAGTTGCACGTCGAGGTGCCAATTAGTGAAGCGCAGATACAACTCTGGTATTACCCAGCTCGAGTTGATGATTTCACTCGCGATACTTGCTTTGATCACTTTACTGCTCTCTGGCTCTTTAAACTACAATCGACAATCCCTCGATCGCTACCAAGAATTCTCCGAGCAACGCGATCAGTACGTATCTCGTCGCGCATTTAAGCAATGGGCTACTCAAATTCCGGCAACCACCGGCGTTGCGGACGTTGCATTCGAAGGAACGAGTAACCGTTTGAGCTTTCAAACACTGGTAGCAGATGATCAGTTTTGGGGCGGGGCACTCACAAGTGTTGAACTCGAGTTGATATCCCAGAACGGAACTCAAACCCTTGTGGCCCGCGTAAGCGGCTTGGAGCCAGAAAATCTTGAACAGATAGAAGTTCACCGTATTCTAGCCCAAGACGTATCCAAAGCTACCATTCGATACTTTGGCAACAGCACCTCGAGCGGCACGAAAGACTGGTACTCCGATTGGTCGGAAACTTGGTTCCTTCCAGCGCTCGTCAAAGTGGAATGGGAACATACAAACGGTGATGTATCAGTCCCGCTGACGTTGTTGCCAGGAGAAAATGATCGTCAAAGATATATGTCGCTGTCTTCTTTGGTTCCACCTGAGTGACCATCGCGCCCAAACGTATAAAGATCGAAAGCCCCATTTTGGCCTGGTATACGATAAAGGTACACGCGGCCCCAAGGGTCTTGAACATCGTCAATTCTGTCGAGATAGGGCCCCAGCCAATTTGCGACTCCGGCCGGTTCCTGAATCAGAGCTTCCAGTCCTTCGGCCTCGGAGGGATATCTTCCCACATCAATGTAGAAAAGCTGCAGAGCGCCTTTCACGCTGTTCATTTGTATCGCAGCAGCTTTTGACTTTGCTCGCCCAAAATTTTCCATAACACGCGGTGCCGCGAGGCCTACAATAAGTGATATGATGGCCAACACGACCATGATCTCAAGGATCGAAACCCCAGAGTTACTTTTTCTGGTGCGTGTACCTCTATTGCTCTGAAGATTCATATGAAAAAATTACCCTGTAGGCTAAGCGCGAAAATCGAATATGCAATAAACGGACCGAACGGAATCCCTTGTTTTGTAGCTGAGGTAAGCAGGTTCGACACTACGTATCCTATGATCCCTCCGACACACGACAATAGAATAAGCTCAGGGAGCATCAATGGCCCGAGCAATAGTGCACCAGCACCAAACAGCTTTGCGTCCCCGATCCCAAGTCCGTCTCGATTGGAATAGCTGAAAAAGAGACTGCCGAGCAACCAGAAACAAGCGGTTACAAGAAGGCCGGTAGCAACGTGCAACCAGATCATCGGGCTTTCGATGAAAACCAAGTAAGTGAAGCTAACAGATACAACCGTAAGTGTTGCGATGTCCGGGATGATGTACGTCTCCAGATCGGTTACTGATAACCAAAGGAGAGGTGGGGCCAAGCCTGCGCAAAGCGCAAGAAGAGGCCAGTTGCCGGAGGTCCATAGACACAAGAAAGTTATCAAGTAGAGTGCTACAAGCGACAGAATTGTTCCGAGTTTTGAGTTCAAAAATGCAATATTTCCCTATGCGATTTTTGCCGTCTTCGAAGCGCCATCGTGAAGATGGGATAGTCCTACTTTCAACGCTTGTTTCTCTAGCCCTTATCATCAGCTTACTTGTTGTTACTCAATCTATGGCGGTAAGCAACATCAAAGTTATCAGCCGGCTGACAGCTGTTGAAAAAGACGATCTTCTAGAAGATTCGCTGCGTCATCTGGCTCGACCACTAATCGCCGAAGCAATGCTGGACCTCAACGATACAACCACTATCCAATTGAATGGCAAAGACTACTCGTTTTCACTTTTTGATCGGGTCGCAATACTGTCCGTACAGAACATCGAAGGTCTTGTATCAGTAACCGTGTCTCCGGAGCACGTGGTACGCGAGAGTCTTCCTGAAGACCTTTCGGAGGTCGTCATGAGGATGAAAAGCGATGGGCTGTCAAGTCTGCCTTTCAGGCAAAGGTTTGCTCATGCGGGGGGAAGCCTAAGTAAGTATCCAAACTTGGAGATGTGGATCACTGAGAATGCGTCGTATTCCAAACTCAACTCTGCTGATCGATCGGTCCGATTCAGAACAAATGGACATCAAGCGCCGGTGGATGGAAATGAACGGCAGCCTCAGATCGTAGTTCTAACAGTTCGATAGCGTTTGATATCTCGAAGACTACAACAGATTGCTCTGCTTGATACCTAGAAGGCTCAACACGCCTTTAGTCTGTCTCAGATAACTTCAATTGCTTAACTAGCCTGATGACCTGATTGAGTGCGGGTATGGGTTCCCTTTTGTGAACTCTAAAAGTCTACAATGAAACTCTACATAGAGATTGACATGTGTGCAAGAAAAAGTTCACAATAAGATGCACAATGAAATATTGGGAACGCTGTAGATAAAAGATGCAAAAGTTCACAATGACTCGACTCTTGAGATCGAATCCGGCCATGCATTGTCCGCATGGAAGATCGGTTTCTAGTTGGCTATGCGCGCGTCTCGACGGACGATCAGGATTTGTCGTTGCAGATCGATGCGCTAACCCGTTACGGGGTGCCGCCCAACTTGATCATTCAGGAAAAGATGTCGGGCAAGTCACTGTCCAATCGCAAGCTCGCCAAGATGCTGGATCATCTGCGCAAGGGCGACAGGGTAGTTGTCTGGAAACTCGACAGGCTAGGCCGCTCGGTCAAGGATATGATCACGGTCGTGGAGCGCATCGAAGAGGCGGGCGCGGATCTGGTCAGCTTGACCGAGGGCGTCGATACCTCAACGGCCATGGGCCGGTTCTTCTTTCACATCATCGCGTCCATCGCAGAATTGGAGCGCGGCATGATTTCTGAACGAACAAAGGCCGGTATGGCTGCGCGCAAGGCCGCTGACCCCGATGTGAAGTGGGGCGCAAAGCACTGGTTTATGGATCATCCCAAGCGCCAGGCGCACATTCAAGGCCTGTACAATGCTGGTGAATTTCACTTGGTCAGCCGGTCTGGCGGCGGCGTGATGATCAAGGGTATGACTGCAGGGGCATTGATGGCTGAGGCCAACGCAGCGGACCCTGACGCCAAGCGCGTAAAGAACGCTGAGAGCGTCCGGCGATGGTTGCGTGATGGAGCCAAGGGGTTGATTTTTAATCTCGAATCTGCTCCAGATTGATGCATACCGAAGAGTATTACTCGTGGATTTAACATTTTTTCAGAAGTCATTGCAGTTCATAGGGGCGATCTCTTGGAAAAAGGCGCTTCCGATCAGCATTGCTATCTATCTAGTTCTTTTTCTTGGGCAAAACCCGATATTGCCATCTCAAGCTGAGGGTTGGTTACTACCTGTGCGATTACTGATGGTGGCGCTATTCTTAGTGGCTGTTGTTGATGTATTGGCGCTCACCTCAGGCTACGTTTGGAAGGAAATGAACAAGCGCAATGACAGCCGATCAATGCGGAAGGCCAATGTATCATTCACGGTTTCGGGATTGATTGGTAAGCTCAAGCGAGAATTGAAGCAGCCGTTTCAAAAAATCGAAGGTTTCTCCTCCAACATGGAAGTCTCTTCCGAGCTCTATGCTCTCTACTCGGAACTTCATTGGCTGAAATTACCAACACCTTCACTCGAGTTTAATGCGCCAATGGGACGAGTGGACAGGCATCTGAATTACCTTCTGCTGATTTACCCTCTCGTTGAATCCGGAAAATTTCGGGAATTGCGGAAGCAGATAAAGCAATTGGACCTTTCAAGTTAAGGAGCTTCTAAAGATGAGATTTGTTAATCTTTTTTTGCCTTTTTTGATAGCAACACCCGCCTCAGCGGAATGCGTAGAAACGTGCCAAGAGGTTATCAGGGTCATATGTCCATCGCCGGGTGAGCCTGATCAATGCTACGAGGTTGTTGAAGAAATATGTCAAACAACGTGTACTTTCGAACCATCTGAAGATGCGATCAACCAGTGGATCGAAGAGGGCGCAAACCCCGCAGAGTTCCCTGGGTCTCTGGATGACTTTTTGAGCATCCCCGACAGTCGGCTGCCAGATTTCAACAATTCTGACGGCTCTGACTACGGCCCTCCGCCCGATGGTCTCGGTGGCGGAATTGGTGGGTCGGGGTACTAACCAAATCATCATTGATCAGAACTGTAGACGACAATTAGGAGACGGGCATGGGAAATCCAAATATTGGGGCGGCACTGCTCTTTGCCCTGGGCATGATTGAGGTCCTTTTTCCAGGTTGGAATGGGTTTTTGTTTGATCGCGCTGCACCTTCTGAAGACACCGTTCGGATAACCAGTATGATTTGCTTCGTGGGGGCTGCAGTACTTCTTTTTGGCCCGCGCGGAAGTTCACAATAAGGAGCGGATGGCCGATATGCGGAAAAAGCGGACTTTGCCTTCTCGCAGCAAAGCCATCATACAATGACCATGACAGTGGAGCTAAGTGCAGACGTAATTTGGTGTCTTCGCGCACTCGCGCAAGAAGCGAATAATCAGCGTGAGCTTTATCCGGGCTTCGCAGTTGTTGCCGACGAACTAGTTTTGGACTTCGATGACGCGTATTCGAGTTACAAAGAAAGAACTCAAATTGAACATGCTGATCTAGAGAAACTGGACGCACAAATCTTAAGTAAATCAGGTGTTTCTGAGTATTGGACAGATGAGGCACTAGACCAATCAGCCTTTTGGAATGAGATTAGGCAGCAGGCCTCGCGAGCACTAAAGGTTCGCAACCTTACAACGTTTGCGCCACACCCGAGCTCGGCAACCTATCTTTCGGAAGGCGAAGTTTGGACCTCGGGTCGCAATTCCGAAACGTCCTCAAAAGATACACCCATTTCAGTCTTCAAGAGGTTTCTCAACCGCTTCCGCTAGGGGCTCAGAACGGACACTAGAAGTTAACAATAGGGAGCGATGGGGTCCGGCGGGGCACAGTCAACCGCCCGACTTGCTGGCCCGAGCTGGGGCGGGTACGCATCCCCCAGCGAGTTTACTAATGGGAGCGAGCGATGAGCAATGACAAAACTCGCCATAAAGCCTGTTGGGCTTGTGCGGAACCACTCTCACCGAACCAACAACTATGTAAGGAATGTGATCAGTGGCAGAATTGGCGGCAGTATTTTAGCCTTTCTTCGACGATCTTGTCCTTGGTTATCGCACTCATAGCCGTGACCGGCACCTTGGGGCCCAAAATAGTTGAGATGTTTCAAGGAGAAGAACTAAAACTCAGTTTTGCTGCATCTTTTTCGGAAAACCACCTTAAACTTAGTATCGCTAACAGCGGTTCGGTGCTCGTCCTCCCTGCCAACGATGTCGGTTGTTTAAGCCCTGAAGAAGTGAACTATCGCGGACTTCTGGAAGACATAAAATTTCTTCGAATTGGTCAGACAGAGAGCTTGGAGTTTCGATTTCCCGAATCCCTCCCGAAGCGCGGCCTTCTGACATGCACGACTTATTTTGCGGTGGAATCTCGCTATCTTGCTACGCTAAATTTCAAAGATCGCATTCTATCGAGTTGGGAATTGAAGTCGATCGATTGAAATCCAGATCTGAGTTATAGGATCTTCAAAGTCCACAATAAGGAGCGGATGTCCGCTAAGCAGACAAAGCGGACGTTTCTTGACGTATCAAATTTCAAAACATCCCGTTCGCCTGATCAAACAAAAGCACGGCTTCCGCTTCCTGAAAACGTTGGTTAAGTGCTGGTGTTTCGTAATAGGACATAAAGAGTCGGTGTGCGGGAACACGTTGCCAGTACGTTGCGGCAAACATTGTTTTGTGACCAGATCGAAATAGCGATTCCGCCACTTCCGCGCTGAAGGTGGAGGAGACGAAGCCTGTGTTTCTCGGCGCAGTCAATGCGCTGCCGGAGTAAATCGTTCTAAAAAGCGGGAGAGAAGTTAAATTCAGAGCTGATAGCATCGCTCGCATAAACGCAAGACGGGTTAAGATATGCTCACGGCGTTTCGCTTTCTGCCGCGTGCCTTCGAAGGTGCTTCCATCACGAACGATATGTCCCTGATATGGCACAAGCCCAAGTTCGGCGAGAACTATGCGGTGACCCTTGATCATTTCACCTGCATTGGGGTTGCTCACATATTGCGATGTAAAATCGCTATCAATGCAATCTAGCCCCTTGTAAGAAAGTATTTTTCCAAGCGCTGCGCTCCAGTGCCTGCAAGTCTTCAACCCGGTTGTGATCGCAGACTGTTCGGTTGGTAAATTGGGGAAATTTCTAGCTAACCAGTCATTGATTTCATTCAAATAGGTAGTGATTTCTTCTTGAGTATTGGCGAAATCGGCGTCTTTCGCTGGAAGCTCCATCGTTTGATCATATTCTGCGCAACTATCCTCAAGCGCCTTACGTTGGTTGGGCGTAAGCTTCTGCGCACTCGGCGAGGCAAGATACTTGGAGATGTCCCAGAATGGCAGAACCCAGATTGCTCCGGCATCTTCGAAGTCGGATATGCGAACCGAAAACGATGCTGTTGCGGGATCAAGCGATGTAATTTCGACAGGTGTTTGTCTTGGGTCGCTTAGAAAGAGGGTCTGGCCAACAACGAGATGAGCCAAGTTCGCCTTTACAAGGTTTTTGGGGAGCACCCCTGTATGTTGGGCATAGTCCATCGACCCAGATTGGTATTCTAAGGTGCTTGGCTCGTCAATTTGGGCTCAGAGCAGTCATTCGAGAGTTCACAATAAGGAGCAGTGCGTAGTTAGTCCAGAATCTCTAGTCGTATGGTGTGCAACTTGTAACGTGAGACGCCGCCTTCGTTTATTTCTTCGCCATTCACTGCAATACGTGAGTAGTGGTCGTCACCAACCTGAGCATCGCGCTCAAGAACAGTGACCTGGCCCGGTCCGGTCCATGATCTATCAAAAGTGGAGTTATTTTGTCGTGTTGCTACTACTCTCAATGAAACGCCGAAATGAAGAGTATCACCATCTCTGAATTTTCTATCGTTTCCATATGTATAAACTTTGGACACAGCCGAACCTCCTAACATTCAATTTGCTTAATCTAGTCATTGTAGCAAAATATCAGTGCGGGATAAAATATTGTCCTCAAGCCAAATCGTAAATTCCAACCAGGAGAATTCAGTGAGCAACTTTTTGGAAAGCGAAGGGACAAACTGCATTCAGTGTGATGTTGAGCTCAACGCTAAAGGGCCAAGCATGAAGGTCGTGACTGGATGGACCGCAAAGGCCCTCAGAGAAATTGCCGATAAACTTGAGGCCGGCGAATACGAAGATGGTCATTACGACGTGACGGACCGGCACGGGAAGAAGCTTGGTCAGGTATACTTCGATTTCTCCGAAGAACACATTCTGTAGACGACAAATAGGAGGCCAGAACACCCTGATATGACTTTCTTTCGCTTTTTTGGTATGGTGGGGATGGCGTTAGCCATTTTTCAGAAGTCTTATTTCGGAGAAAACCATGTTTGTTCCAGCAATGAAGTTGTTTGTGTTATCTGCGTCTGTGATTGGAATCATCGCGGGCTCTTCACTAGCTGAACCGTCGAAAACGGAAAGCCACTTTCCCGATTCTATTTCGAACGGATTCAGCATTGCTCATTCCTACAGTCAATGCATGGAGTCGGAGCGCAGATGGTGCGTTCGCAATACCAAAACGAGATCAGCGGAAGATGCGTGCGTAAAACGAGAGCGCAGTAAGTGTTGTGCCAATCACAACACGAGGTCAGGGCATAAGTCCGGCTGCACCTCATCATGAATTAAGTTTGACTCAGAGCCTCGTTCGTTTGATCTGGCTACCACGCAAGGGTTCTACTGTTACTGATGCTGTGGCGGCAGTCTTGGGGCGCCTATTTCGCTAGGCGCCCTTTATGTCTTCCCTAAACTTCACAATACGGAGATGGTCGATTGAGTTTAGTTCGGGTCGTTAGTTTCGTTTTCTCAGCAGTGTTTTTTGTTTCCGCTTTCCATGCCATATTCTCGATCTTGCCACCGAGCTATTTGGGTCAGTATCTGCAGCTTGTTGAATCGATTTTTGGTGAGAAAATTAGGGGCGGTAGCGAAGAACAATACGACTATGAGAGGTGGAGATATATTCTTGAAATTGCGCCTGTCATTTTAGGGCTGGTGGTTTCTGGTGCGGGCCTAGGCGTTACAAGTTGGGTGGCAATCCGAAAGAGTCGTCGAGAGCAAGAAACACACGCTCTGGAACTTGAAAAACTCCAGCTTCAAATCGAGCAGCTTAAACGTACACAATAGGGAGAGCCCAGTGCGATATGGAATCGGAGAGAGATTGTACAGAGTTTTTGTATTTCTCGCAGTTATTGATTTTGCCTGGGTGTGCTTTGTAGCCATCAGTAGGCAACTTGACTGCTCGACGATTCCTGACTTTGGCCCGCGATGCCGAGGGCTTATTGAAATTGGCGGAGCTCTTTTGTTGGGAATCGCTCCCTTAGTGATCCTACTCGTGGGATCGTACGTGGTGCGTGGCCGGTTATTCGCAAAATCAAAGAACGTAGATTCACATTAGGGAGCCAAACTCCTTTGAAAACCGCTGCGATGCTGAGACGCCGCAAAAGCGATGGCCAAGGCTAATTTGTTGACTGGTGATGAAGCCGCTGCTGACTCAGTAGTTCGGAAAAAGGAATGGGATCGCGAAGCACAGCCCGCCACAACACATCTGTTACTTATACGGACCAACTAAAAACTAAGTCTTTCGGTCGGAGGATGGTTCTCAATATAAGTTGGCCGAATATGTTACTCAAAGACTAGCGTGCTGCCCGGGTGCTGCCCAGAACTTATGCACCAATTCAATCAGCAGAAAGCAATCGCACAAGTTATTGTAAATAATGTGAAACATGGTCGGAGTGAGAGGATTCGAACCTCCGACCCCTGCCTCCCGAAGACAGTGCTCTACCAGGCTGAGCTACACTCCGACCGTGGCGCGGGGTCTATACGCGGTGAGGTGGATGTGCAAGGGGCATTATGAGCCATGCGCAGGACGTAGGCTCAGGGCAGGGGACCGGTTTGATAAAGCTTCACTTTGGTGCCGCCATGATCGACCACGGGGCCGGCTGACAGGCCGGGCAGGCGTGCGGCGCGGGCGAGAGAGGGATTGCTGGTGACGATCCCGACGCGCCAGCCCTGAAAGCGGGACATCAGGGTTTTACCCAGGCTGCCGTAAAGCGCACGCAGGCGTTTCTCGTCGCCTATGCGGGCACCGTAAGGTGGGTTTACGATCACAAGGCCGGGCTGATCACCGATGGGCTTGATGTCACTGACAGAGCGGTGGGCGAACCGAGTGACATCTGAGACCCCTGCCTGAGCCGCGTTGGCACTGGCAGCCTCAACCGCGCCGGCATTGCGGTCCGAGCCGCGAAAGACCAGAGCTGTCTCGGTGGTTGGGCCGCCTTGACGCAGCGCTTCAAATGCAGCGGCATCAAAGCCTGCCAGATACTCGAATGCGAACCGCCGAGATCGACCGGGCTGCAAGCCAAGGGCGATTTCCGCCGCTTCGATCACAAACGTGCCCGAACCGCACATCGGGTCCAACACCGGTTCGGTCCCGTAATAACCGCAGGATCGCAGAAACATTGCGGCCATGGTTTCGCGCATCGGAGCTTTGGCGATTGCGGGTTTGTGCCCGCGTTTGTGCAAAGGCTCTCCGGAGGTATCCAGCGACAGGGTGCAAACATCTTTCTCGATCCGCAGCATGATGCGCAGATCAGCGTCAGAAGAGACGGGTGCCCCCAATGTCTCGGTGATTGCGCGTTCGATCCGCTGGCGCGCGGCCCCGGCGTGATAGATACGAGACTTGCGGCTGGTGGCCTCGACCTTCACAGGGATGTCGGGACGCAGGAACTCGGCCCAGGGGAATTTGCGTGCCCGTTTGTCCAGCTGTGCAAGATGAACCGCTGGGAAACTGCCGATGCGCACCAGAACCTTGTTGGCGCCGCGTAAGGAAAGATTAGCGCGCCAGACCTCAGCCCAGTCTCCCCTGCAGCTGACACCACCCGCAACGCGATGTGTATTCTCGAATCCGTTCTCGACCGCTTCTTCGCAAAGCGGTGCCTCCAGACCTGGCGTCGCAGCTAGAAAAATTTCGAACATACCGGGTGTTTTCATGGGGGTTGCTTACACCGGATACAAATCGGGCGCGATACGATTTTTTTGTGCTAGATTGCCCTTGAATTGATTGACTGAGCAGAAAGTGAAGCGGTTGTCGGGTTTTTCGGCGGTAACAGGTTTGCGTTTCGTGCGCGGCGCGCGTAAAGGGTCCCTGATCGAAAGCACGCTGGCGGATTGCAGTGGGGATTTGGCGCAATCGTTCTCCCTCAGGTGACGTGGTTCGTGTTATCTTGGCCCGAACGAGCGGGCAGGATAGTCGGCGCAGAAAAAGAGGCTTGGAAGACCGTAGCGACATGCAAACTTTCAAACTGAAAAAAGGGATGGAATTGCCGGTTCAGGGTGCACCTGAGCAGAAAATCCATCCGGGGCCGGAGTTCAAAACCGTGGCCGCGCTGGGCGCAGACTATCTGGGCCTCAAGCCAAAGATGCTGGTACAGGAAGGCGATGTGGTTCAACGCGGCACGCCCGTGTTCTGTCACAAGGATGCGCCCGAGGCGATGATGGCGGCGCCGTTGACCGGCAAGGTCGTGGCCATCAACCGGGGCGCGCGGCGCGTGCTGCAAAGCGTGGTGATCGAGGTGTCGGACGCCAATGATGCAGGTGTCGATTTCTCGGGCGTTGGCAATGCCGACAGCGCAGAAGGCGTGACCGAGAAGCTGTGTGCCGCCGGTTTGTGGACAGCGTTCCGTACGCGACCCTATTCCAAGATGCCCGCGCCGGGCACCAAGCCCGCCGCGATCTTTGTCACGGCGATGGAGTCCGAGCCTCTGGCCGCAGATGCCGCAGTGATCATCGCAGATGCAGCGGATGCGTTTGCTGCGGGTCTGGGCTCTATCGCAAAGCTGACCGAGGGCAAGACGTATCTGTGCCACAAAGAAGGTGACAGCGTTCCCGGTGCGGATGTAGCCGGTGTCGAAGCCGCCGCTTTTGCAGGCCCACACCCGGCGGGTCTGGCCGGTACGCATATCCACTTTCTTGAGCCGCTGGCGGGCGACAAACAGGTCTGGACCATCGGGTATCAGGACGTGATTGCCATCGGTCGTTTGGTGCAGACCGGGCATCTGGACCCGAATATCGTCATCGCGCTCAGCGGTCCCGGTGCGCGGCAGCCACGTCTGATCCGCACCGTGATGGGTGCATCGACTGATGATCTGACCCGCGATGAGGTTAATGTCGATGGCACGCCCCGGATTATCTCGGGCTCGATCCTGTCGGGGACACAGGCCGAAGGGCCGACCGCCTATCTGGGTCGGTTCGCGCGGCAGCTTTCGATCATTCGCGAGGATCACGACCAGATTCCGCTGGGATGGATTCGTCCGATGCCATCGAAGTATTCGGTCCAGCCCGTGCTCGGGTCCGCTTTGTCTAAGAAGCTGTTTCCGTTGACGTCGAACCTGAATGGGGGTCGTCGCGCGATGGTGCCGACCGGCGTGTTCGAACGGCTGATGCCGCAAGATTACCTGCCGACGCAGTTGCTGCGCGCGCTGTTGGTGATGGACACCGATACCGCTCAGGCACTGGGTGCACTGGAGCTGGACGAAGAAGATCTGGGCCTTGTGGGCTTTGCCTGTCCGGCGAAATATGAATACGGGCTGGCGCTGCGCGACTGCCTTGCAAAGATTGAAAAGGAGGGCTGAGCCACATGGGTTTGCGCAGCTTCTTTGATCGGATCGAGCCGAACTTTACCAAAGGCGGCAAGTACGAGAAGTATTTCCCCATCTACGAGATGGTGGAAAGCTTCATCTACACTCCGAAAACTGTCACCACCGTCGCGCCGCATGCGCGGTCCTACATCGATATGAAGCGGATCATGACCTATGTCGTGATCGCGACGATCCCTTGTATCCTGTGGGGGATGTACAATACCGGCTATCAGGCGAACTCGGCCATTGCCCTGCTGGGGCCTGACTCGGCGACTGGCTGGCGGATTGCCCTGCTGCAGATGTTTGGTATTTCGCTGGATCCATCCAGTGTCTTTGCCAATGTGATGCACGGGCTGACCTATTTCCTGCCGATCTACATCGTGACACTTGTCGCAGGTGGTATCTTCGAGGTCATCTTTGCCACCGTGCGTGGCCATGAGGTGAACGAAGGCTTCCTTGTCACCTCAATGCTGTACACCCTGATCATGCCTGCAACCGCGCCTTTGTGGCAGGTAGCGTTGGGTATCATCTTTGGTGTTGTGATCGGGAAAGAAGTATTTGGCGGCACCGGCAAGAACTTCCTGAACCCGGCCCTGGTTGGGCGTGCGTTCCTGTATTTCGCCTATCCGGCGAGCATGTCAGGTGACACAGTCTGGACGCCGGTTGACGGCTTCTCGGGCGCGACTGCACTGTCCGTGTCCGCCTCTCAGGGCTTTCAGGCGCTGGCCGCGGATGGCATCACCTGGTGGAATGCCTTCTTTGGCTCGATTCAGGGCAGCTTTGGCGAAACCTCGACGCTGGCATGTATGATTGGTCTGGCCTTCCTGTTGGCCACGCGGATTGCCAACTACCGGCTTATCATTGGCTGTCTGGCGGGAACCATTGGCTTTACCCTGCTGCTGAACCTGATCGGGTCCGACACCAACCCGATGTTTGCGATGCCTTGGTACTGGCACGTAGTCATTGGTGGGTACGCCTTCGGTCTGGCCTTCATGGTGACCGAGCCTGTTTCCGCCAGTCACACCAACATGGGTCGCTACATCTATGGTGCCCTGATCGGTGTCATGGTTGTGATGATCCGTGTCATCAACCCGGCTTTCCCCGAAGGCATGATGCTGGCCATTCTGTTCGGCAACGTCTTTGCTCCGCTGATCGATTACTTCGTCGTGCAAGCCAACATCAAACGGAGGGCGCGTCGCCATGTCTGATCCGCAACCTCAAGAACCTAAAGGCGCGATTGCCCGGTTCCTGGCGGCCTCGCCGGATTCGGTCGGCAAGACGATTTTCATCGCGGTCGCGGTCTGCCTTGTTGCATCGATGGTCGTATCCGCCGCAGCCGTCAGCCTGCGCCCGGTGCAGGAAACCAACCGTCAGAAGGACAAGCAGGTAAACGTTCTGCAAGTGGCGGGCGTGTTCGAGCCTGGCATCGACGTGACCGAAGCCTTCGCCGCGTTTGAACCTCATGTTTTGGAACTGTCCACAGGCGATTTCGTAGATGATCAGTTCGACCCAGCCACCTTCGACGACATCGCCGCAGCCAGCGATCCTGAGCTGAGCGTTGCGCTGGACGACGACCCGGCAGGCATTGGCCGCAAGTCGAAGTACCGCGTGATCTATCTACTGCGCGACGACGCGGGCGATCTGGACAAGGTGATTCTGCCGCTGCACGGCTATGGTCTCTGGTCTACGCTCTATGGCTTTATCGCGCTGGAAAATAACGGCAACGATATCTATGGCCTGCAATTCTATCAGCACGGTGAAACCCCCGGCCTTGGGGCCGAGGTGGACAACCCGCGCTGGAAGGCGCTTTGGAGCGGTAAGAAGCTGCGTGATGACAATGGTGATCTGCAAATCACCGTCTCGAAATCGCAGCCTGCCGCCGGACCCGACTTTTACATCGACGCACTGGCAGGGGCGACCCTGACCTCGGTTGGTGTCGATAACCTGGTGAAATTCTGGATGGGCGATGCGGGTTACGCACCGTTTCTGGCCAAACTGCAAGCAGGAGAGCTCTGATGTCCCAGACCAAGAAAGAGATGCTGGTCGACCCGCTTGTCGACAACAACCCGATCACCCTTCAGGTGCTGGGCATCTGTTCCGCGCTGGCGGTGACCTCGTCGCTGCAGGTGTCGATGGTAATGGCGTTGGCGGTGATCTTCGTGACCTCGTTCTCGTCCTTCTTCATCTCGTGCCTGCGCAATCAGATCCCCGGCTCGATCCGGATCATCGTGCAGATGGTGATCATCGCCTCGCTGGTGATCTTGGTGGACCAGATCCTCAAGGCTTATGCGTTTGAGATCTCGAAAACCCTGTCGGTCTTTGTGGGTCTGATCATCACCAACTGTATCGTGATGGGCCGCGCCGAGGCGTTTGCGATGAAGAACCCTCCGGTTGCGTCCTTTATCGACGGGATGGGCAATGGCATGGGCTACGGCCTGATCCTGCTGCTGGTCGGCTTCATTCGTGAGCTGTTCGGGGCCGGATCGCTGTTCGGTGTTACGATTCTGGAAACGGTGAACAATGGCGGCTGGTACGTGCCCAACGGCATGTTGCTGCTGCCGCCCTCGGCGTTCTTCATCATCGGTCTGATCATCTGGGCCTTCCGCACGTGGAAGCCGAATCAGGTCGAAGAACGTGAATACAAAATTCAGCAGGTAGAGGCCCACTGATGGAAGGTCTGATCTCACTGGCCGTAAAGGCCATCTTTGTCGAAAACCTTGCGCTGAGTTTCTTTCTGGGGATGTGTACCTTCATCGCCGTTTCGAAGAAGATTTCGACTGCGCTGGGTTTGGGGATTTCGGTCATGGTCGTACAGGCCATCACCGTTCCTGCCAACAACCTGTTGCTGAACTACCTGCTGAAACCAGGTGCTCTGGCTTGGGCCGGGTTCCCGGATGTGGACCTGACTTTCCTTGGCCTGATCTCGTATATCGGCGTGATCGCCGCGATGGTGCAGATCCTCGAGATGGTTTTGGACAAGTACTTCCCGCCGCTTTACAACGCGCTGGGGATCTTCCTGCCGCTGATCACGGTGAACTGTGCGATCCTGGGTGGATCGCTGTTCATGGTGGAACGCGACTACAACTTTGCCGAGGCGACCACCTATGGCCTTTCTTCGGGCTTTGGTTGGGCACTGGCGATCACTGCTATGGCGGGTGTACGCGAAAAGCTGAAATACTCGGACATCCCCGACGGCTTGCAGGGTCTGGGCATCACTTTCATCACCGCAGGACTGATGGCCATGGCCTTCATGTCCTTCTCGGGCGTGAAACTGTAAGGAGGGCGCAATGGAAACCTTTGGCTTAGGTGTAGCCCTTTTCACCGTCATCGTTCTGGGTCTGGTGGCCATCATCATGGCCGCGCGGTCGCGTCTGGTGTCGACCGGCAACGTGAATATTACCATCAACGGTGAGAAAACCGTGTCGGTCCCGGCGGGCGGCAAGCTGCTGCAAACCCTGGCGGCTGAAAAGCTGTTCGTCCCGTCGGCCTGTGGCGGCGGTGGCACCTGCGCGCAATGCCGTGTGCGCGTGCATTCGGGTGGCGGCTCGATCCTGCCGACCGAAGAAAGCCATATCACCAAACGTGAGGCCGCCTGTGGTGACCGTCTGTCCTGTCAGGTTGCGGTCAAGCAGGACATGGATATCGAAGTCCCAGAAGAGGTCTTTGGCGTCAAGAAATGGGAGTGCACCGTTCGCTCGAACGAGAACGTGGCGACCTTCATCAAGGCTCTGACGCTGGACCTGCCCGAAGGCGAGGACGTGAACTTCCGCGCTGGTGGATACATCCAGATCGAAGCCCCTGCGCATGCACTGAAATACACCGATTTCGACGTGGAAGAGGAGTATCGTGAGGATTGGGATCGCTTCAATCTGTGGCAGTATGAGTCGATCGTAAACGAGCCGATTGAACGCGCCTACTCGATGGCCAACTATCCGGATGAAAAAGGCATGATCATGCTGAACGTCCGCGTCGCCTCGCCGCCTCCGGGGTCCGAGGGTATTCCGGCGGGTCAGATGTCGTCTTACATCTTCAACCTGAAACCGGGTGACAAGGTAACGATCTCGGGTCCGTTTGGTGAGTTCTTCGCCCGCGACACCCAAAAAGAGATGGTCTTCATCGGCGGTGGCGCCGGTATGGCCCCCATGCGAAGCCACATCTTTGACCAGCTTAAGCGTCTGGAAAACCGTGATCGCAAGATCAGCTTCTGGTATGGTGCGCGGTCGAAGAAAGAGATGTTCTTTGTTGAAGACTTCGACCAACTGGCCGAAGAGTTCGACAATTTCGAATGGCATGTCGCGCTGTCGGATGCACAGCCCGAGGACGATTGGAAGGGCTATACCGGCTTCATTCACAACGTTCTGTTCGAAGAATACCTCAAGAACCACCCTGCGCCCGAGGATTGCGAGTTCTACATGTGTGGTCCTCCAATCATGAACCAGTCGGTCATCAACATGCTGCTGGATCTGGGTGTGGACCGCGAAGACATCATGCTCGACGATTTCGGCGGGTAAGAGACCAAAAAAACCGGTGCAACATGCGCCGGTTTTCATTTGCGGAACTGAGTCAAAGCCTCAAGTCGCTTGCGTCCCTTGGCAGGCAGGACTTGATGTCGAACACCAAGCTGTTTGCTTTGCCGTAGGCGCGGAATGTGGCAGGGTCGAGATCTCTGTATTCCTGATGTGCGACGGCCAAAACGACCGCATCATAGCTCCCGTCCTGAGGGGAGTCTATGAGCGAGAGGCCGTATTCAGCCTCCGCTGCGGCGGGGTCGGCATGAGGATCGTGGACATCAACGCTGATGCCATAGCTCTGCAATTCCTCAATGATATCAACGACGCGCGTATTGCGCAGGTCTGGGCAGTTTTCCTTGAAGGTTAGGCCTAGAACCAGAACTTGTGCCGTACCGACATTGATGCCGCTTCGGGTCATGCGTTTGACCAATTGAGACACCACATAGCTGCCCATGCTATCGTTCAGCCGCCGCCCGGCCAGGATGATCTGGGGATGATGGCCCACGGCCTCGGCCTTATGGGTCAGGTAGTACGGGTCAACGCCAATACAGTGACCACCGACCAGTCCGGGGCGGAAGGGAAGGAAATTCCATTTGGTGCCTGCGGCGCGCAGGACGGCCTCGGTATCGATGCCCATGCGTCCGAAGATCATCGCCAGTTCATTGACCAGCGCGATGTTCAGATCGCGTTGGGTGTTTTCGATGACCTTTGCTGCCTCGGCCACGCGGATGCTTTCGGCCTTGTGGGTTCCGGCGGTGATGATCCGGGCATATAGCGCATCGACCAGATCGGCCACTTCGGAGGTCGAGCCAGAGGTCACCTTGCAAATATCGGCGATCCGATGGGTCTTGTCGCCGGGATTAATGCGTTCCGGACTGTAGCCTGCAAAGAAATCCGTGTTGAATTTCAGGCCCGAAGCGCGTTCCAGCGCCGGTACGCAGTCTTCCTCGGTTGCACCGGGATAAACGGTGGATTCGTAGATCACCAGATCGCCGGGTTTCAGAACACCGCCGACTGTTTCCGATGCCGCAAGCAGGGGCGAGAGGTCAGGCTGTTTGCCAGCCGTGATCGGGGTGGGCACGGTGACGATATAGGTGTCACAGGTCGCAAGATCCGAAACCTCGGTGGTGAAGATCAGACCTGTTGCTGCGGCCAAGTCGTCAGGCTCAACCTCTTGCGTGGCATCTTGGCCGGCGCGCAGGGCGTCGATGCGGGCCGGGTTGATGTCGAACCCGAGGACCGGGCCGATTTTGCCAAAGGCCACCGCCAAGGGTAGGCCCACATAGCCCAATCCAATGACAGCGATTTTGCGGGCATCGGGGTTCGTTTGCAGCATTCAGGTCTCAGTCTTTATTTGCCGTGATAGTCCCGGAACCACGCGACAAACCGGGCGATCCCGTCTTTGAAATCGGTTTGCGGGCGGTAACCAGTCAGCCGTTGCAGCAGATCGGTATTGGCCCATGTGGCTGGGACATCGCCCATTTGCATGGGCATATAGTTTCGGATGGCCTCTTTGCCCACTGCCTCTTCGATGGCTTCGACGAAATCCATCAGGCGCACCTTGTCGCCATTGCCGATATTGACGACACGGAAGGGCGCAACGGGGGACAGGCTGTCGCCTTCCTCAATCTGATCTGCGCTTTCAGGGCGCACGGGCGGCACATCGATCAACAATCTGATGCCACGGACCAGATCGTCCACATTTGTAAAGTCGCGATACATGTCGCCATGGTTGTAGATATCGATGGGCCGGTCATCCAGAATCGCATCCACGAATTTGTACAGTGCCAGATCAGGCCGTCCCCAGGTGCCATAGACAGTGAAGAACCGGAACATCGTGGTCGGCAGATCCCACAGATGCGCGTAGGAATGGCCCATCGCCTCATTGGCCTTTTTGGTGGCCGAATAGATGGTCAGCTGGGTGTCGGCCTTTTCGACCTCGGTAAAGGGCATCTCTTCATTGGCACCGTAGACCGATGAGGTCGACGCCATCAGCAGGTGATCGACCTTGTGGATGCGCGCGGCCTCCATCACGTTGAACGTACCGACAACGTTAGAGTTTATGTAGCTGCGCGGCTCTTCCAGGCTGTAGCGGACCCCGGCTTGTGCTGCGAGGTGAACGATAATCTCGGGCTGAAACTCATCAGCGACTTTCATCAGCTGTTCGTGATCTTCCAGCATCGCTTCGGTCGCGGTGAAACCGGGGGTCTGCATCAGCATCTGATGGCGGCGCTGTTTCAAGGTGACGTCGTAATAGTCTGTCATCCCGTCATAGCCATGCACCCGGAACCCTTCTGACAGCAGCAGCTTTGCCAGATGGAAGCCGATGAACCCTGCGGTCCCGGTGATCAAAACACGTTTCATGAAACCCTCGAACACAATAAAACTCTGCGCATCAGGGATACTTTCCCCGCTTCGAGGTCAAGCAGATTTTCCATTTTGTGGCTATTCGGCCAAGCTGGTCGATTAGGCACACGCCGAAACGCCACCGGGAATTGCCGATTGTCGCCAAGGCTGAGCCGGGGTAGGGAGGGCGCGTGATGGTTAGGGATTGGATCAAAGGGCTGTTCGGTAAACGCGACGCGCAAGCGCCGTTGCCTGTCATGCCCGAGATCGCGCCCGATCAACCGTTCATCGCCATAGGCGACATTCACGGGCGGTTGGATTTGTTGCAGGATTTGCTGCACCGGTTGGACGACAGTTGCCCTTGGGTTTTTGTTGGCGACTATGTAGATCGTGGTGCTTACAGCGCTCAGGTCTTGCATCAGCTGCGCCATCTTAGTGAAACTTCGGGCGGACGGGTCACCTGCCTGCTGGGCAATCACGAAGAGATGCTGTTGCGCTTCGTTGACGATCCAAAACGGGTCAGCCGTTTGTGGTTACAGAACGGTGGCGTTCAGACGCTTGCTTCGTTTGGCATCACCGGCGTGGCCGAGGCCATTTTAGGCGAACCGGCGGTCGAGATTGCAGAGAGGTTGCAGCAGGTTATGGGGGAGGACCTGTTGAGCTGGCTCAGGGATCGTCCCCTGACCTGGACCAGTGGCAATGTGACGGTTGTACACGCCGCCCTTGACCCGCGCCATGCTGTTGACGCGCAACCGCGCGATATTTGCCTGTGGGGGCATCCGATGCTGTCGCGAGAGCCCAGAGATGATGGTCAATGGGTCCTGCACGGCCATACCATTGTTGATCAGGCGCGGGCAGATAACGGAGTTATCTCTATAGACACCGGCGCGTTTGTCACCAATCGCCTGACGGCGGCCGAGGTGTTTCAGGGCGGTGTGCGCTTCACCTCGACCTGAACGCGATCAGCCTACGATCATCTGCTTCATGCGCAGCGCTTCGTATTCCAGTTCCTGTAACCGGAAATGCACCACATCGCCAATGGTGATCACGCCGCACAGATTGCCGTCGCGCAAGACGGGCATATGGCGAAACTTGCCTTCGGTCATCGTTTTCAGAACATCATTCAGATAATCGTCAGGCGAGCAGGTTTTGACATCACGTGTCATGAGGTCTTCGACCGATTGCGGCAGGGTCTGGCCAGGCGTATCTGCCATGCGGCGCACAATGTCGCGTTCCGACAGAATACCCTGTAGCGCCCCGTTCTGATCCGTTACCAGAACCGCCCCGATCCGCTTTTCCTTGAGCGTGTTGACCACGGAATGGATCGTCTCATTCGGGCGCACGGAAAACACATCATCTCCTTTACCTGTCAGCAGTTTTGCCACTGTTGTCTGTGCATGCGACAGGTTCGATTCCGCAGACTGGCTGTAGGTCGACTTGTCAGCCTTATCGCCGCGCGAGGGGGACTGATACGAGGTTGGAGCCATAGGCATTCTCCTTCCGGGGTATTGTGTGTCTTTCCCTTTCACCTTAGCGCAGCTAAACGACCTGTATAGGGTCCAATTGTCCCAATCGGCAAAAACCGGACCCCGAACAGGAGCCCAAAGACGTGAGCGATCTTTACCTGACACCGCCAGTTGCTGCGTTGATTTTCTTTGCTGTGGTCGTTTGCGGGCATAATTTCCGACTGGCGTGGAAGCAGCAGCCCGAAGGATGGCAAAAGCGGGCATGGTTGTTTGGCGTACCTGCGGGTGTTGGCCTTTTGATGCTGGGCTTTTTGCCGCTGAAACTGTGATGCTGGTTTGACTCCGCCAAAGGTGGCTGGCATATGCCGGGCACTGATTTTCCCGGAGACTACCCCATGCGCCTGCTGCAAGCATTGGCCCTTTTGACCGCTCTGACCGGCTGTCTGTTTGACAAGGAACCCGAAGTTATCCGCCTGTCCGGCGAAACAATGGGCACAACCTTCAACATCACCGCGATTGGCGCGGATTTGGACGAGGCGGCGCTGGCCGCAGCGGTCGAAGAGACTCTGGCTCAGGTCAACGCCAAGATGTCGAATTGGGATCCGAATTCCGAGGTTTCAACTTTCTCAGCATCGACCAGCACGGACCCTGTGGCGGTGTCGGAAGAGTTCGCTTTGGTACTGGCCGCGGCAAACGATGTGCACGGGAAAACAGGTGGGACCTTTGATGTCACACTCGGACCGCTGATCGAGTTGTGGGGCTTTGGCCCTCGCAAACCCGAAGATCCGGTGCCATCGGCCGAGGACATCGAGACAGCGCTCAGCGGTGTTGGTCAGGCCCGGCTGCTGACATTGGACAGCGCTGCAGGTACTTTGGCGAAATCCGATCCAGCGGTGGGGATCAACCTGTCCGCAATCGCAAAAGGTTATGGCATTGACGCGGTGGCTGGGACCCTGCGTGAAGCAGGGATTGAGGACTATCTGGTCGAGATTGGTGGTGATCTGGTCGCCAAGGGACAGAATGACAAAGGTGAGGCCTGGCAAATCGGTATCGAAAAGCCCGAAGCCGGATCGCAAACCGTGCAACTGATCGTTCCGCTGAATGATCGTGGCATGGCCAGCTCGGGCGACTATAAAAACTTCTTCGAGCAAGATGGCGTGCGCTATTCGCATATCATCGACCCGGTCACGGGCCGTCCGATCACCCATCGGACAACCTCAGTCACCGTTCTGGCGGAAAACGCGATGATGGCCGATGCCTGGGCGACCGCGATGCTGGCCCTGGGGCAGGAAAAAGGGCTGGCACTTGCGGAGCAGCATAAACTTGCCGTGTATTTCATCTCGCGGGATGTGACAGGCGGCGATGATGCCTATATTACGGTTCACAGCAGCGCCTTCAAAGACGCGTTGGGAACCGACTGACGGGTAGGAACCGAGATGAGCACTTTCATTCTGGCTTTTGTTCTGCTGGCACTTGTCATGATTGGCATGTCATTGGGTGTGATGCTTATGGGCAAGACCATCAAAGGCAGCTGCGGTGGTCTGAACGCAATCTCGGGCGCGGATAAATGCGTGGTTTGTCAGAAAGATGTAGACCCGGACAGCCCGCTGCGCGATCAGCTGCAATGCAAACGCGCAAAGAAGATGCTGGAGCAGATGGAGCGGCAATCTTGATTGTCAGGCTCTAACTACGCCGCGCTTTCCATTGCACATAACGCGCCATGCCGCGTTCCAGCAGGTTTGGCGATTTTCCATCATCCAGATGTAAACCCCCGCCCCCGGCGCGATACATTTCGGCGAATACATCCAGCACTTTGGATTTGACCATCCCGCGCAGTGGGACATGCGCCATCATGCCATAGGTCGCAGCGCCGCCGGTCTTGGCCAGATCGGGATTTGCCCGCACGGTGGCAACCGCCTGTGCCAGATCAGCCAGATATTCATCAGCCACATGCAGATGTTTGGCGGTGACCATACAGTGAATGCCATCGGGATTCTGGACGCGATTGATGCTCCAACCCGCGCGTTCCAGCTGATCCGCCACTGCATAGATGTTGAGCTTCGGGTCGGTTGAGCCATAAGCCAGCAACGGCCCTTGGGGATTGCCAAGAATGCGCAGGCCGTCAATCGCCGCAATGCCAGATTTCAGTTTTTCGACGGCTTCGGTCGTGTCTTTGGCCAGCTGGCAATAGCCCTCGACCCCCAGTTTCTGCATGACTGCCCAGGCGGCGGCATAGGCCCCACCGGGTCGGGTGCCCAGCAGGGCGGGTGAGGCAAAGACCCCTCCGGGCCAGTCCTGACAGATGAACATCTGATGCTTGAGCAGGTCGAGATTGCGGTAAAGGATGGTCGAGGCCCCTTTGGCCGCATAGCCGTATTTGTGCAGATCTGCCGAGATCGAGGTGACACCTGGAACGCGGAAATCCCAGTCGGGCAGGTCAATGCCGTTGCGTTCCATGAACGGCAGGATCAGCCCGCCGATGCAGGCGTCGATATGCAGAGGAATGCCTTTAGATTGTGCGATCGCCCCCATTTGGGTGATCGGGTCGATCGTGCCGTGCGGGTACTCGGGGGCCGACCCTAGGATCATCACGGTGCCGGCGTTGATCATCCGTTTCAGCCGGGAGATGTCAGTCGCATAGTCCTGAGTCATCGGCAGCAGGCGCGCTTTGACGCCGAAATACTCGGCCGCCTTGAACCAGGCCACATGCGCGGTCTTTGGCAGGATCATATTGGGCCGCGTCACCTTGCGCTTTTTGCGCGCCATATCGCGGTAGGTTTTAACCGCCATCAGGCAGCTTTCCGTCCCGCCTGCCGTCACAACGCCGCACGTGTCCGGCCCGCCATGCAGCAGACCTGCCATGGTCGAGATGATCTGTGTCTCCATCCGTTTCAGGCTTTGGAAAGCAGCGGGGTTCAGCCCGTTGGCCGACGAAAACGCGCTGTAGGCCTTGGAGATGAAGGCATCGTGCGCGTCATCCAGGTGATAAACAAGGCTCCACGTGCGGCCATCACGATAATTCGGGTCATCCTCGGCAAAGGATTTGAGCTGATCCAGTATCTCATCCTCGGGACGACCCGCCGCAGACAGTTTCTGATGATCCATATCCTATCCCCCTCTGGCCAGCAGCAGCGCCAGTGAAATGCCCAGATAGTTCCCGATGGCAAATCCCAGAATGCCGGTTGCCATGCCCGACATCAAGATCGCGGGGTTGCGCAGACTGCGCGAGATCATGGGGACAAAGGCGGGTGACATGACGGCGGCAACCGACGTGATCAGGAATGTGTCCCGGTCGATTCTCGCGATCCGGGCGAACAGCGCGTGCAGGGTGAAACTGCCAAAGGTGGCGATCAGGACAAAACCCAGAACAGCCAGATCCATGTCCTGCAATTTGGCCAGATCCATCGAAGCGGCGACACTGAAAGAGAAAATATAGAGCAGGAACATACCCATTTCAGGCGCGGCTTTGTTTTGGTGCAGCGATGGCGTCAGTGATCCCAAAAGGCCCAGTGTTGTCAGCAAGATCACGATGACCACGGGTTGAGCGGCAAAGCTGAAGGTCGGCGCAAAGATCAACGCGGCCGCAACACAAAGCGACGCCGCTAGAAAGGCGATGATGCCATGCAGATACAGGTTTGGCTTTGTCGCCTCGCCCTCTTGCGGGAGGTCTGCGTCACGGTCGCCCGCGAAGGGTTTCAGGAACAGACCAAAGACCGCAGGCGCAAGGGTCAGCACAAACAACAGATAGGTCGCGCCGACGACCGTGTCGACGGTTGCAAACAGCAAATAGCGGCCCTCGGGGATATCCAGCGCCAATTTGATCGCGCCCATATTCGCCAGACCGCCCGTATACATACCGACTGCCATGCCCGAAAGCTGCTCTGCCTGTTCGGTGCCCGCGGCGCTGAAGGCAAAGTACAGCCCGGTGGCGACAAGCCCAACCGCAAGAACAGCCAGTGCCATGGACAGCAAAGCGGACCCGGCCACGCGGCCCCAGGCCCGCAGGTTGACGCCAAACAGCAGCAAGGGCAGAGCAAGCCCCAGGCTCGCCTCGATCACGGTTTCCCTAAGTTGTTGTGCGGCTTCGGGTTGCAGGCTGGAAACCCCCAAGGCCAGCCCGGCCATGTAACACAAAACAATCGGCCCGATACGCCCGGCCAAAGCCCAGTGCCGCGCCAATAACATCAGTGCAGCGGGCGCCAACACATAGATCAGGGCAAAACCCGAAAGTCCTGTTTGCATGATTGTCCTCTTCCTCAGGTCCCGAGACTAGGCGGCCCGGCCCTGATCACACAAGAGGACCTTACGTAAGGTTTTTCTTCACTGACGGTTTGATTAAATCCGCACCAATTCTTTCAAAGGCGGTTCACCCCCCGGCGACCAGAGGCTAGAAGATGGGGCAAGAGCAGTTACCGGAGATCGAAATGGCCACGCCCAAACCCGTAGTCTTGTGCATTCTTGATGGTTGGGGGTTGTCCGATGACACGCAGGCGAATGCCCCTTATTTGGCCGACACGCCCACGTTTGATGCGATTATGAAGGGTCCTCATGCCACACTGATCACCCACGGCCCGGATGTAGGCCTGCCCAGCGGGCAAATGGGCAATTCCGAGGTCGGACACACCAATATCGGCGCCGGTCGCGTTGTGGCGATGGACCTGGGACAGATCGATTTGGCGATCGAGGATGGCTCCTTCTTCGACAATGGCACGCTGCAGGCGTTTATTGCCAAGGTGAAAGCCGCAGGCGGCACGGCGCATCTGATGGGTCTGGCCTCGGATGGCGGCGTACATGGGCATGTGAACCATATCTTAGCGGCGGCCAGGGCGATCACCGATGCTGGTGTTCCGGTCGCGCTGCATGCTTTGACCGACGGACGAGACGTTGCCCCAAAGTCGGCCCTGACCTATGTCGCCGAGCTGGAGGAACGCCTGCCCGAAGGGGCCCGTATTGTCTCGGTCAGCGGGCGTTACTTTGCCATGGACCGCGACAACCGGTGGGAGCGGGTCTCACAGGCGTATGATGCCGTGATCAAGGGGCAGGGCCGCGCGGCCAGCACGGCGCATGGGGCCGTTGATCACGCTTATGCCCGATCGGAAACGGATGAATTCATCACGCCCACGGTGTTGGATGGGTATCAAGGTGTCAAAGACGGCGACGGGTTCTTTTGCCTGAACTTCCGCGCCGACCGCGCGCGGGAAATCCTGCGCGCTATTGGCGAGCCGGGCTTTGCTGATTTTGATACTGGTCCGCGCCCGGTTTTGTCGGCGCTGTTGGGAATGGTTGAGTATTCTGATGGGCATAATAATTATATGACCACCGTGTTCCCCAAACGCGCTATCGTAAACACGCTGGGCGAATGGGTGGCCAAGCAGGGCCTGCGCCAGTTTCGGCTGGCCGAGACCGAGAAGTACCCACATGTGACCTTCTTCCTCAATGGCGGCAAAGAGGTGCCCGAGGGAGGCGAAGACCGCGATATGCCCAAATCGCCCAAAGTCGCGACCTATGATTTGCAGCCCGAGATGTCCTCGGCCGAAGTGTCGGCAAAATTCGTTGAGGCCATCGAGGCCGGGTATGACCTGATCGTCACCAACTATGCCAACCCGGACATGGTGGGTCACACCGGCGACCTGCAAGCCGCGATCAAAGCCTGTGAGGCGGTCGATCAGGGGTTGGCGCAAGTTGTTGAGGCGTTGAACAAGGTCGGTGGCGCGATGATCGTCACAGCCGATCATGGCAATTGCGAGGTGATGGTCGACCCGGAAACTGGCGGGCCGCATACAGCGCATACGCTGAACCCGGTACCGGTGGCCTTGGTTGGGGGTCCTGAAGGGACCGTGCTGCGCAGCGGGCGCTTGTCTGATCTGGCACCAACCCTGCTCGACCTCATGAACCTGCCCAAGCCGCCTGAAATGACGGGTGAAAGCTTGATCTCATGAGGGTAATGGCCGCTGCCATAGCACTGTCTTTGGCTGGTCAGGCCATAGCACAGAACCCATCGCGGGCGGCGCTTGAAGCAGCGGAGATGCTGGAACAGGCCTCGATCTCGCTGACCGAAGCGGACAGCGCGCGGGACCGCGTGCGGGCTTTGACCGAGACCATTCAGGCTTATGAAGCAGGCTTGTCCGCGATGCGTGATGGCCTGCGCATGGCCGCTACGCGAGAGGCTCAGCTATCGGCAGAACTGCGCACGCGGGAAGAGGATGTGGCGCAGCTGTTGGGTGTGTTGCAGACGATCGAAACCACGGCACCGCCGGTTCTAATGTTGCATCCTTCAGGCCCTCTGGGCGCGGCGCGGACGGGCATGATGCTGTCCGAGGTCACGCCGGGCCTGAACGCCAAGGCCGAAGATCTGGCGCGCGATCTGCAAGAGGTTCAGACCCTGCGTTTGCTGCAACAGGACGCCGCCGAAACACTGACCGAGGGTTTAAGCGGCGTGCAATCCGCCCGAACCCGGCTGAGCGAGGCGATTGCTGACCGGACCGACCTGCCAAAGCGTTTCGCTGAGGACCCGATCAAGACAGCAATCCTGATCTCATCCACGGAGACGCTTGATGGGTTCGCCAGCGGGTTGTCCGAAATCTCGGAAGGTGAAATTGCCGCGACCGACGCAAGCGTGGCCAGCCGCAAGGGGGATGTACCGCTTCCGGTACAAGGTATCTTGCTGCACCGTGCAGGGGAAACCGATGCGGCGGGGGTGACCCGCCCCGGACTGGTTTTGGGCACACGGCCCCGCGCCTTGGTCACCGCGCCCACCGCAGCAACGATCCGCTATCGCGGACCTTTGCTGGACCTTGGGAACCTGATCATTCTGGAACCCCAGCCCGGACTTCTATTCGTTTTCTCAGGTTTGCAGGAGGTATACGGAGACATCGGACAGGTGATCCCCGAAGGCACACCGGTTGGGCTAATGCCCGGTGCGGCGCCCGAAATCGGCGCTATTTTGTCAACAAGTGGTGATGGCACTGGAACTGACCGGTCAGAAACGCTCTATATAGAGATAAGAGAAGACAATAGCCCCGTGGACCCGGAATCGTGGTTTCGGACCAACAAGGATGGATAGACGAGTATGAAGAGATTTGTGATGGCCGGTCTGGCCGGAACCGTGGCAGGGATTATCGCGACCACCCAGATTGCAGGCCCGCTTCTGGCGCAGGAAGCCGAGAAAAAGGCCGATGTGTATCAGCAACTGGACCTGTTCGGTGACATTTTCGAACGCATCCGCGCGCAATATGTCGAAGAGGTCGAGCCTGAGGAGCTGATCGAGGCTGCGATTGACGGTATGCTCACATCGCTCGACCCGCATTCCAGCTATTTGTCGCCCGACGACGCCGAGCAGATGCGCGTGCAGACACGCGGTGAATTTGGCGGCCTTGGCATCGAGGTGACGCAAGAGGAAGGCTTTGTCAAAGTCGTTTCGCCCATCGATGATACGCCTGCCGCGGCAGCCGGGATCGAAGCTGGGGATTTCATCACTCATGTGGATGGTGAGAGCATTCTGGGCCTGACGCTGGACAAGGCGGTTGACCTGATGCGCGGGCCTGTGGGCTCCGAAATCATCATCACGGTTGTTCGCGAAGGCGAGCCTGAGCCTTTTGATGTCACCATTATCCGCGACACGATCAAACTGACCGCTGTGCGTGCCCGTACCGAAGGCACCAGCGTTGTGTTGCGTGTAACCACGTTCAACGATCAAACCTTCCCGAACCTGCAAGCGGGTCTTGAGGAACAGATCGCCGAAGCGGGCGGGATCGATAAGGTCAACGGCGTGGTGCTGGACCTGCGCAACAATCCAGGCGGTTTGCTGACGCAAGCGATCCGGGTATCGGATGCGTTCCTGAACGAAGGCGAGATTGTTTCGACCCGCGGCCGTGATCCCCAAGATGGCGAGCGGTTCAACGCCACCCCCGGCGATTTGGCCGAAGGCAAGCCCATCGTTGTTCTGATCAATGGTGGTTCGGCTTCGGCCTCTGAAATCGTTGCGGGTGCCTTGCAGGACCATCGTCGTGCGATCGTGGTGGGCACCAAGAGCTTTGGCAAAGGCTCGGTCCAGACGGTGATGCCGTTGCGTGGCGATGGGGCGATGCGCCTTACCACATCGCGCTACTACACGCCGTCGGGTCGTTCGATCCAGGCGCTTGGCGTCAGCCCGGACATCATCGTGGAACAACCGCGTCCGCAGCCCGAGGCCGAGGAGGACGAGGAGAACCCCTTCACCCGGTCCGAGGCCCAGCTGCGCGGCAGTCTGGACAATGACAGCCTAAGCGAGGATGAAATCCGCCAGATTGAAGAAGATCGCGCCAAGGCCGAAGAGACAGCCGAGCTGCGGGAAGAGGATTACCAATTGGCCTATGCCATCGATATCCTCAAGGGCCTGTCCGCCTTCAACCCGAACGGGCCGTCGCAGTAGGTCGCTTGGTCAAAGGAAACGAGGGTCGCGCAGGGCGCGGCCCTTCTTTATTCCTCGATCTTATGTAGCTTGCTTTCGTCCAGCATCAGCGCCAGCAGGATGCCCACCGATACTGAGACTGTGGAAAAGATAAAGGCCATGTTCAGTCCGCTATCAAACGCGCTGGCAATTGCGGATTTCAGGGTTTCGACCTGATTGGTATTCAGTTTGGCCAATACGGCGTGGGCGGACTCGGTGTCGAGTGTTCCGCCGTTGATGGCCCGCTGGTCGGCGTCAGTCAGGCTGATGTTGGCCGCCGCCAGCTTGTCGCGCAGGCTGGACAAAGACACCACATACATGATCGCTGTGGCGCAGGCGACCGAGATGGCGCCATAGACGAGATGGGTCATAAAGCTTAGCCCGCCCACAAGTCCGGCGCGTTCGGGTTTAACGGCACAGACCGCAGCTGTGCCCGATGGGCCAACCGTTAGCGTTGCACCCAGCCCGATCATCGCCATGCCGGGCAGGATCTGAAAATATCCGAAACTGGCGGGAAGAACCACGATACTGGCTGCGCCAACCGTGGCGATCAGATAGCCCCAGAACAGCAGCCGTTTGGGGCCGAAATCATTGTAGAGCGTGCCCGAGACCACTGACCCAACAGCCAGCAACAGGGTAAGCGGTGCCAGCCCCAGCGCAGATTCGAAAGTCGACCAACCCAGCACCTTCTGCATGTACTGCGGGAAATACAGCAGGCCGACAAAGGCGGCGGACACATTGAACATGTTCAGCCCCAGCGTGATCCGAAACTGTTTGTTCTGCATCATCTGAGGCAGTAGCAGCGGTTCGAGCACGCGTTTTTCGACCTTGGGGAAGAGAAAGAACAAAACCGCGCTGACGAAGAACAAAAGCAGCAGGGGAACCGAGGTCCAGCCCCAATCGGCACCAACATCCAACCCATAAAGCAACAGCAGTACGGCAAAGGACAGGATGCCCATACCGGCGTAGTCGATATGTTCACCCTGTTTGTGCTGGGTCTCTCGCTGCATCAGCAGTAGCGCGGTTGCCATGGAGATGCAGGAAAAGACGATGTTCGCCAGAAAGAAATACCGCCATTCTCCGAAGCTAACCGCCAGCCCGCTGATCATGGGGCCAAAGACATTGCCCGTGGTTACACCGGCCAGGATCAGGCCCATCACAAGGGCGCGGTGTTCCGGGCGTGAGACTTTGGTGGCCCCAAAGGCCAGTGTGCAAGGCCAGACACAGCCCGCGCCGATCCCCTGCAGGGCCCGCGCGCCAACTAGGAAGTCCAGGCTGGGGGCGACAAAACACATCACGGATGCAAACAGAAAAATCGTCAGACCGATGATCATGATCTTTCGATGACCGTACATATCCCCTAGGCGGCCCCCGGCGACCATGGTCATGGCAAAAAACAGGGCGTAGATGTTTAGCACCCATTGGGTGCTGGTAATGTCAGCGTCGAAACTGTTTTCGATTGCGGGCACCAGCATCAGGGCGCCGGTGAAATCGATACCGATGCCAAAACCCGTCACCATCAATGCGGCAACTTTTACAATGCTGCTGCGATCCATATCCGCATCCTTCGTGATCGAAATGGGTCAATGATGCATGAATGAAGCCAGAAAGATAGGTTGACGGACTATTGGCGGTCAGTCGTCGCCCCGGCAAATCTGGCGAAAAGCGCGTTTGAGCATTTCCAACTCGGCACGCAGCAATTCGACCTCGGCCCGCAGATCATCTGCGGCGGGTTCGCCCGCAATCACCGTGAAATCCCCCAGTTTCTGAGTGGTTGCCGTGTCGACGATGACAAAGCAGTGTACGCCTTCGGACAGGGCTGCTGCGGGCACAGGAACAGCCAAGGCCCACCCATCCTGGGCCTCTGTCAATGTGACCTCGGGCAGGGGCTCGCCCAGATAGCGCACCTCGACATCTGGTTTTGTTTCGGCCTCAAGATGGCCTTGCCACAGGCCGTTTTCGAACCGAAGGGGGATCAATCTGGGGAGCGTCATGGTTTGGTGTCTCACAAATCGGCGCGATGGCGGCGGCAGAGGGTCAGATCGCGCAGAAGAATGCGGTTCATGCGCGGGTTCTCAAAAATCACATCCAGCCAGATCTTCTCGATCCGCCGTTCGTTCAGGGGCAGATGCGCCAGATCAAAATCAACAGCGCTGGGCGTTTTCAACAGATCAATCTGCCGCAACACCTGTTCAGTGTTGGGTCCGTGCTGGATATTGAGCCGGGCGAAAATACCTGTGTCCTGTTCGCTGTTTACCAGCACATCCAGCCGCAGCAGGTGCTGTAGGGTCAGATCGTGCGCGGCGTCGGCTGGCAATTCGATCGACAGGGACAGGAAGGTCCCTTCAAAACTGAATGCCTCAACCGACAGGCTGAACGGCGCAAGATCGCTTTCGTCGCGGTTGCGGATTTGGCGCACTGCGATCTGGGCGCGGGGACAATCGTGAAACAGGGTCACCTGCCCATCAATATCCGCCTTGCGCGGCGCTGAGGCAAGCCCAGATTGCACCAACGGTCCACGCCACAAATCGGGCCGCCAGGCCCAATCCGTGCCAACGGGTTTTGGAAACTGGGCCGACCCGATCTGCGGTCGGGCCAAGCGGCTATCTGCAATATGGATCAACTTGTTCAGACTGGCCCGCAACCCGCGCGCCTGATCGCGTTGCAGGCGCAGCGCCGATTGCGGCGTATCTTGTGCCTGCTCCGCCGCTTTGCGCCATCGCTGCAACGTCTTGCGGTGTATGTAGCGATCCAGAATCCTGCCCATTGTCCAATCGTCCCAAGTTGCACCTCTTTAGTCAAAGACGGTGTAGGGGACAAACCCGGAATGGCAGTATGGGGGTGAATAATCACCAAATCCTGAAGACCCGTGGGTGTCGATTTGTATTCGGCGCGACAAAGACCCGTTGCATTCTTGTAATCAGCCGGGTCAATGCTTACCGTCTTGCACCGGGCTGAGGGTGGGTTTTCCTCGGAACCTCCGCGCAACAGATTAAGCACAGATAAGGCCAGTTCATGGAACCCACTCTGTTTTCATTCATATGGAAATATTCGAAAAAGCAGCAGCTTGTGCTGTTGGGTTTGACGGTTCTGTCCTTTCCGTTTCTCTACGCTTCACTTGAGCTGCCCAAGCAGATCATCAACGATGCTATCGGTGCGCCTGGCGATACAGTTGCCGTCTGGGGGATCACATTCACCCAGGTGCAGTATCTGCTGATCCTATGTTTCGCCTTTCTGGCGACCGTTATCGCCAGCGGTGTGATGAAAATGCGGATCAACACGATGAAGGGTGTTCTGGCCGAACGGATGCTGCGACGCCTCCGATTCACTCTGATCAACAGGTCGATGCGCTTTCCCAAGTCGTATTTTGCGACCACCAGCCAGGGAGAGCTGGTGTCGATGATCACATCCGAGGCTGAACCGATGGGTGGCCTGATGGGCGATGCCATTGCCCAGCCCGTGTTCCAGTTTGGTCAGATGATGACCATCGTGACATTCCTGTTCATGCAAAGCGTCTGGTTCGGGCTGGCCAGTATTGCGCTGATCCCGTTACAGGCCTGGCTGATCCCCAAGCTGCAACGCCAGATCAACCTGCTGAACAAGGACCGCATTCAGGAGGTGCGCAGCCTAAGCTCTGAGATTGGCGAAAGTGCCGCCGGCATCAGTGATCTGCGGACCAATGGAGGCTGGCGCTATCGTCTGGCGCAATTCAGCCATCGGTTGGGCACCTTGTTCGAGATTCGGTTCAAGATCTACAACAAGAAATTCTTTATGAAGTTTCTCAACAATCTGATCACTCAGATGACGCCGTTCCTGTTCTATTCCGTCGGTGGCTATCTGGCGATCAAAGGCGAGATCACGGTAGGTGCCCTGGTCGCGGCGCTTGGGGCGTACAAAGACCTGAGCGGCCCGTGGAAGGATCTGCTGACCTATTACAACCAAGTGCAGGATATGTCACTGCGCTGGGAAATCGTGACCGAGCGCTTTGCCCCGGACAGCATGATCCCGGAGGAGCTGTTCGACGGTGAACCGGAGACGGTTCCGCATTTGAATGGCGATATTGAACTGCGCAATGTGACTGTGCGGGATGGTGACGGTAAAACCATTCTTGAAGACCTTGACCTGAAGATCCCGAAAGGCGCGCGAGTGGCGATTCAGTCGACCAATTCGGCGGAGCGTACAGCGCTTGGCCAATTGCTGACGCGAGAGGTGCTGCCGGTTCAGGGTGAGGTGATCATGGCCGGGCATGATCTGCGCAATATGCATCAGGCAGTGATTGCCGCGCGCATCGGCTATGCCTATTCGCGGCCCTATCTATTTGATGGCACGTTAGGCGACAATCTGATGATGCCGCTGCGAACGCATCCGCAGATTGATGAGGCTGGTGTAAAGGCCCCGACCCGCCGACAGATCGAATCTGCGCGTTCGGGCAATCCGACAGATTCCCTGAGTGATGAGTGGATTGATCCCGGTTTGGCAGGGCTGGACGATATCGACGATATTCGCGACTGGTGGTTCCAACTGGTTGAGGCGATGGGTATTGACGAGTTCATGTTCCGCCGAACGCTAGGGTCGTCTTTTGACCCGAAACTGCATCCGAACCTGGCGCAGGACATCGTCAATCTGCGGGATACGATTGCGACGCGTCTGCGCGAAAAAGGCTTGGACAAGTATGTCCACCGGTTTGATCCGGAACAGTTCAACCCAACCGTTCCGCTGGGTGGAAACCTGCTCTATGCCGCACCGACCCGCCAGATTTCACCTGAAAGCCTGGCCAATGACGGGCATTTTCTGTCGATGCTTCGGGCGCATGATCTGGCAGAGGAAGCGCTGAATATATCGAACGCCGTGCTGGATACGCTTAGCCGGACCTTCGGCCGGGATGGCACGGATCACCCGTTGTTCCTGCGGTTGGGCATGAGCAAGGAAATGTATCACCGCTGGTTGGACATAGATGAGCGCCGCAAGGCCAAGGGCGACGCGGGGCTCAGCGATGAAGAACACGCCCTGCTGCTGACCGTTCCCTTCCTGTTGACCGCCGAACAAATTGGCTCGGATTTCCCGGACGAGTACAAGGACAAGATTCTTGCAATTCGGCAGGGTCAGGCCGAACAGCTACGCGGGGCGATGAACGGTATGTTTGTCCCGCTGTCCCCTGACACATATTTCCCGATACTGCCCGTGTTGGTAAATGCGCTGTACGGCCGGGTTTCGGTAACGGCGGGCGCGCATCTGGATGAGATTGAGGATGTAGTCGCAGATGCCATGAACGAGGCGGGTCTCAGACGCCGGGCTGCTGCGATCATCTATGATCTGCCAGCCGGTCTGGGCGGCAACAATCTGGCCACGGTCTTTCAGGAACGCGCGGCTTTTTCCCGGGCTGGCATCAAGCGGCCGGATGTTCTGATCCTCGACAAGGCGCTGGCCAGCCACGATTCCGAAAGCCGTCTGCGAACCCGGTTGAAACTGCGCGAGTTGCTGCCAGACTCGATCATGATCTTCATGGAAGATCACTTCGCGCATCCCGAAGCTTATGACCTGTTCATTGAGATCAAAGATGGCCGGATCGATGGCGTCTCACGCACACAGACAAAGCATGAGGAAAGCACCTCGGCAGATCTAAGCCGCAAGCTCGAGATCATCTCTTCGACCGAACTGTTTTCTGGCATCGATGCGCGTAACCAACGCCTGTTGGCGTTTTCCGCGCAATGGTTCGATGTGGCGGCGGGGCAGCAGATATTCTCGCGCGGGCAGGCGGCTGATGCGGCCTATCTGTGCATCAAAGGCACGGCCAATCTGGACTGGGTCGATGAAGAGGGCGGTAGTCGTACCATTTCGGTCGTTGAACCCGGGCGCCTGATCGGGGATTTGTCCATTATCACCGGCGAACCCCGTCAGCTGGACCTGACTGCGGTGTCAGACTGTACATTCCTGCGTATCGGGGCCGAGGAACTACGCGCAGTCATTGAAAATGACGCAACAGTTGCAGTTCAATTGTTGCAAACGGTTGCGGGTTATCTGACTACGTTGGCGATGCGGATCAACACAGCCCAGACTCCTTCGGAAATCTTCCCGGAGGTGCCTCAGGCAATTTCGGACGAAAGCGTTGCCAATGACGCCTGAGCCCGGCGCGTATGCGGCCCATGAGGCACTGGTTGTTGATGCACGTGCCCGGCCTGAGCTATGGCGGCTTTTGGCTGGTCTGGTCATTGTTGCTGCGCTCTACATGGCGCTGAATTCGGTGATCTTTGCACTCATCGCCGGCCTAATCCCGCTTGCGCAGGCCGAAGGGTTCTTTCGCGGATCGACTGCGGCAGGCACATTGTTACTGCTGGTCAGCTTCGGGTTTCTGATCGTGGGTGTCGCGGCGGCGGCGCGGGTGATGCAGCACCGATCTCTAGGTCACATCCTCGGGCCACGCAATTTGGCCGTGCAGCAGTTCGGGCGCGTGTTTCTGGCCCTATTGATATTGGGGTTGGTGATGTTTGCTTTGCCACCCTATGGGATGGGCGAGCCGCTGATCCAAAACCTGGCACTGCCGGTCTGGCTGATCCTGCTGCCCCTCGCTGCTTGTGCAGTTTTGATTCAAACCGGCGCCGAAGAGATCCTGTTTCGCGGCTACATTCAGCAATCGCTGGCGGCCAGATTCCAATCGCCCCTGATCTGGATGGGCGTGCCCTCAGCCCTGTTTGCGGCAGGCCACTACGCCCCCGAATTGGCCGGGGACAACGCAGTCATCGTGGCGGTCTGGGCATGTGTGTTTGGCGTTCTGGCCTCGGACCTGACAGCGCGATCTGGCACATTGGGTCCGGCCATCGCCTTGCATTTCTTCAACAATCTCATCGCGCTTGTATTTATCTCGTTGCCGGATTCGCTGAGCGGTTTGGCGCTCTACCTGTTGCCTTTTGAGATGTCAGAGACCGATATGCTGCGCCAATGGCTGTTTGTGGATTTCGCAACAATGCTGGTCTGCTGGCTGACCGCGCGGATTGCACTCAGGCGTTGATTGCATTTCCTTCCGTTGCGTCTTATTTGACGTCAAAGCCGCTCTATTAAGGTTCCGATATGAACTGGATCACAAACTACGTCCGCCCCCGGATCAACTCGATCTTCTCGCGCCGCGAGGTGCCCGAAAACCTGTGGCACAAGTGTTCGGAATGCGGAACCATGCTGTTCCACCGCGAGCTGGCAGAAAACCAGAATGTTTGTACTCAGTGCGGCCATCACATGGCGATCACGCCGCGCGACCGGTTTAAGCATCTGTTTGATGGTGGCATTTTCACCGAAGTCGACGTGCCCGCGCCCAAGGATGATCCGCTGCATTTCCGGGATCAGAAGAGATACCCTGATCGCATGAAAGCGGCGCAGAAGAAGACGGGGGAGAAAGAGGCGATGTTGGTCGCCGCTGGTGAGATTGGGCGCACGCCGATTGTGGCGGCTGCGCAGGATTTCTCATTCATGGGCGGATCGATGGGCATGTATGTCGGCAACGCCATCATTGCTGCGGCTCAAGAAGCAGTGAAACTAAAACGCCCGCTGATCCTGTTCTCAGCCGCAGGTGGCGCGCGGATGCAAGAAGGTATCCTGAGCCTGATGCAGATGCCCCGCACCACTGTTGCGGTCGAAATGCTGAAAGAGGCGAACCTGCCCTATATCGTTGTGCTGACACACCCGACTACGGGCGGCGTAACCGCGTCTTATGCGATGCTGGGTGATGTGCATATCTCGGAGCCCAACGCCCTGATCTGTTTCGCCGGGCCGCGCGTGATCGAGCAAACGATCCGCGAAAAATTGCCCGAAGGGTTTCAGCGCGCCGAATATCTTCTGGATCATGGCATGCTGGATCGCGTGACCAAACGGACCGACATGCGAGACGAGCTGATCACCATCACCCGGATGCTGATGAACCAGCCTCCGGCGATACGGGGCGATCTGCCCGCGCCGGAACCGGAGGTGGCCAAGGCAGACGCCCCAGCTGACGATACGGATCAGAAATGACCCCCCAAACATCTGACGCCATCCTCGACCGGATGATGGCGCTGCACCCCAAGATCATCGACCTGACCTTGGATCGTGTCTGGCGTTTGTTGGGTGCGCTGGACAATCCCCAAGCCAAACTACCACCCGTGATCCATATTGCGGGCACCAATGGCAAGGGCTCAACCCAGGCCATGATCCGCGCCGGTCTCGAAGGGGTGGGGCTGCTGGTCCATGCCTACACCTCGCCGCATCTCGCGCGGTTTCACGAACGGATCCGTTTGGCGGGCGAGCTTATCTCGGAACCTGATCTGACCGCTGTGCTGGATGAATGCTACGCTGCCAATGGTGGCGAGAATATCACCTATTTCGAAATCACCACCTGCGCGGCCCTTTTGGCTTTTGCACGTTCGCGGGCGGACTACACACTGCTCGAGGTCGGACTGGGCGGACGCCTGGATGCCACTAATGTGATCGATACTCCGGCGATGACGGTGATTACACCGGTCTCCATCGACCATGAACAATTCCTGGGCAACACGCTGGCCAAAATCGCGGCCGAAAAGGCCGGGATCATCAAACGCGGTGTGCCTTGTGTCGTTGGTCCGCAACCGGACGAAGCGATGGAAGTTATCGAACAAACTGCCGCCCGCCTCGGCGCGCCGCTGATCGCCTATGGCCAACACTGGCACGTGGCCGAAGAAAACGGGCGCCTTATCTATCAGGACGAAACCGGCCTCCGCGACCTGCCGCTGCCCAACCTCCTGGGCGCGCATCAAATCCAGAACGCAGGCGCGGCACTCGCTGTTCTGCGGCACCTCAATCTTGGTGATGCCGCCTATGAGGCCGCCGTCAGCCGTGCCGAATGGCCTGCGCGCATGCAGCGGCTAAAAACGGGTCCTCTGGTCCAGACCGCGCCGCAGGCAGAGCTGTGGCTGGACGGCGGTCACAATGCCGCCGCGGGTATCGCATTGGCCGATGTGCTGTCGAACCTGCCAAAGCGGCCAACCCATATGATCTGCGGTATGCTGAACACCAAGGATGTCACCGGATACCTTGCGCCATTGGCCGCGCAAGCCGAGAGCCTGATCGCAGTGTCGATCCCCGGTGAAACGGCAACGCTTAGCGCCGAAGACACCGCCGCCGCCGCCGCGAAAGTCAATCTGCACGCCACAACCGCCGCCAGTGTTGGTGATGCGCTCCGCTCAATCGTTACCCGGGATCCACAGGCCCGCGTGCTGATCTGCGGCTCGCTCTACCTTGCAGGCCATATCCTGCGCGAAAACGGCTAAGGGCATCCCCCGCAGGGCTTCATCTGGCCAAAAAATATCCCGGGGGAACCGCCAAAGGCGGTGGGGGCAGAGCCCCCTAAGCTCCCCAATCCTCAGCCTGCATCTCCCGCAGGCGCGAGGCGGTGCGCTCGAATTCAAACGTGCCTTCCCCCTCGACATACAGCATCTCCGGCTCTGCTGCGGCAGAACAGATCAACCGCACCCGCGCCTCGTAGAGCGCATCGATCAGAGTAACAAAACGCTTGGCTTCGTTGAAATTGTTCCGCGACAGACGCGGGATGTCTTCCAGCACCAAAACCTTCACCGTTTCGGCAATCGCCAGATAATCCGCAGGTCCCAGCATCCGGCCGCACAGATCATAAAAGGTCGCCCTGGCAATTCCGTTGCGGAACTGAGGCAGTTCAACCGCGCGCCCATTGACCTGCAGCACCAAGGGATCGGCCGGACCGCCAGCCAGATCAGCCCATACCGCGCGAATACTCTGGCGGGCTTCGGGGCCAATCGGAGTGAAATAGACCGGTGCGCCCTCCAACCGGTTTTGGCGATAATCGGTGGGTGAGACCAGCTCCCACACCTGCAGTTGCTCTTTGATATGCGCGATAAACGACAGAAACAGCTGCCGGTTCAGCCCGTCCTTGTACAGATCATCCGGATGCCGGTTCGATGTCGTTACGACCACCACACCGCCTGCATGCAACATGTCGAACAAACGCCCAACGATCATCGCATCAGTGATGTCGGTGATCTGCATCTCATCAAAGGCCAGCAACCGGACGGATTTGACCACATCTTGCGCCACCGGTGCCAGCGCATCCTCAACACCCTCCTTGCGCGCTTTGTGCATACCTGCGTGGATTTCCTGCATGAAGGCATGAAAATGCACTCGCCGGGCTGGAATATCCTGTAAACTGTCGACGAACATATCCATCAACATGGATTTTCCACGCCCAACACCGCCCCACAGGTACAACCCTTTGGGCGCGGGCGGTGCTTTGCGAAACAAACCACGCTTTACAGGGGCTGCCAGCGCTGCACGGATCCGTTCGAAATGCGGCAGCACGGCCTCTTGCGCATCGTCGCGGGTCAGCTCTCCTGCATTGATGCGGGTGTCATAAAGCGAGATCAAATCCGTCATAGGTCAGAGCCTTACCGATGAGACGGCGACTTGAAAAGCAAGCAGTTCTGCCGATACATCAAAATTCCTTATCCTCGACCGCAAATCTGTTGAATTGACGGCCAGAGTGAATCCGGTACCGTCGGCAAACACTTATTGGACCGAGGCCCCCATGCCGCATTCTGCCCGCCTAATAAATCCGATTCTGATTGTCGGATGTATCATCATCACGGTCAGTTTCGCTGTGCGCGCCTCGTTTGGCGTGTTCCAGATCCCGATCGCGGGTGAGTTCGGCTGGCTGCGCACCGACTTCTCACTTGCTATCGCGATTCAAAATCTGGCCTGGGGCATTGGGCAACCGATCTTCGCCGCGATCGCCGAAAAGGTTGGGGATCGTAAGGCAATCATTCTTGGGGCGCTGACCTATGCGGCAGGCATGGTTTTGTCGGCCTGGTCTATCACCCCGTTTGGGCATCAGATTTATGCTTGGCTGGTGGGGTTTGGCATCGCGGGAACCGGGTTCGGCGTGGTCCTTGCGGTGGTTGGTCGGGCCTCATCAGACAAGAACCGGTCCATGTCTTTGGCGATTGTAACTGCGGCTGGCAGCTTCGGCCAAGTGATCGGCGCACCAACCGCCGAATGGCTTCTCACCTTCCTGGCCTGGCAACAGGTCTTCATCGTGTTTGCCGTCGCGATCCTTGCCCTTGTGCTGACACTGCCGTTCATGCGAGCGCCACAGCCAGTCAGCAAAGCCGAGTTGGAAGAAAGCATGAGCCAGATTCTTGGCAAAGCGTTCCGAGATCCGTCCTATGCGCTGATCTTTCTGGGCTTTTTCAGCTGTGGTTATCAACTGGCTTTCATCACCGCCCATTTCCCTGCCTTCGTGACCGAGATGTGCGGCCCGATTCAACCCGGAGGCGTCCTGCACTCCCTGGGTATCACCACCACGTCCGCCCTAGGTGCGGTTGCGATTTCGTTGGTAGGTTTAGCCAATATCGGCGGCACGCTGCTGGCCGGTTGGGCGGGCAACCATTTCCCCAAGAAATACCTGCTGGCCGCCATCTACACAGCCCGAACCCTCGCGGCTGCGGCGTTCATTCTCATGCCGATCACGCCGACTTCGGTGATCATCTTCTCAATTGTCATGGGGTCGCTATGGCTCGCCACGGTGCCCCTAACCTCGGGTCTTGTCGCACACCTCTACGGCTTGCGCTACATGGGCACGCTTTACGGTTTCATCTTCCTAAGCCACCAGATCGGAGGGTTCCTTGGCGTCTGGTTGGGCGGCCGGATGTATGATGTCTATGGTGACTACACGATGGTCTGGTGGATCGGCGTCGCGGTCGGAGCCTTCAGCGCCATTGTTCATTTGCCAATTCGCGAGAATCGAGGCGCAACACCCGCACCAGCCTAGCGGGCTTCGTCAGGGGTCAACAACCCCTCTGCCACCAGTCGATCTGCCCAGCCGTCCGGGCCTTTGAAGTGATGCGTCTGCCATCCACGCCCGCGTGCCGTTTCGATATTGTCGATCCGATCGTCCGCGAACAGAAGTGCATTGGGTGGCAGGCCACAATCGGCCTCGACCTGCGCGTAGATCGGCACATGGGGCTTTACCATCTTCATCCGGCCCGAGACATATTGCCGGTCGAACTCGTCCAGAAACGGATAGACCGTGGTGGCATAATCGAAATTCTGTACGCCGAAATTTGTCAATGCAAAGACCGGCACCCCCTTGGCCCTGAGCGCCCGCTGCAGCCGCACCGAATGTGGAATCTCGGGCGCGGCAAGCTCGATCCATTTGTCGTGCCACATACGGATCTCATCGCGCCATTCCGGGTACTTCTCGGCCCAATCGTAGATCGTATCGGTGAAATGATAGCCCTGATCCACCAGATCGTTCATGCCATGCAAATCAACCTCTTCGAACATGGCCCGACGGCGATCTTCGCCGATCACGCGATCATAATAGCGCTCGGGCTGCCATTCGATCAGGACATTGCCGATATCAAAGATGACCGCTTGAATGGACATGTCGTGATCCTGTGCTGAGTTCGTTCTGCGCGCCGACTGAACCAAGCTAAGCGCTCAAGTTCAAGCACCAACCGCAGCGCGCGGCGCTGCCTGGCCCAACCGGAGAAGATGCATCTGTGATGCGTCGCCGCTGGGCGGGAGCCTTATGCCCGTTTTGCAGCCCTGAGTTCCCGTTCCAACGTATCCAGAAACCGGGACCGGTCGGCTTTGCCAAATGGCTTGCCGCCGCCACCTGCACCCAAAGGGTTGGCCGCGCGCAGATCGGCCATCAGGTCGCGCATGGCCAGTTGCTGGCCGATATTGGCAGCTGAGAAGGCCTCACCATTGGGGCGTAGCACGCGGGCCCCGGCGTCAACACATTTCGCGGCCAGCGGGATGTCATAGGTCACCACCACATCGCCCGGCCCGCAACGCTCGGCAATCCATTTGTCGGCTTCATCGGCCCCTTCTGAGACGATGACCACCTGCACCAACGGGTTCGCCGAAGGTCGCAGCCCACCATTCGAGACCAGCGCCATCGGCACTTTGTGACGGGTCGCGACCCGTTCGGCCTCGGCCTTCACAGGGCAGGCGTCGCCATCGATATAGAGCGTGGTCACGCTTTCTTGGCCTCTTTGGCCGTTGGCTTTTTCTTTACCTTGAACTCCTCCGGGATCGGCATCCGGTTGAACGCGTCCAGACCGGCGATTTTGTAGGCTTCGGCCAGCGTTGGGTAGTTGAAGGTGTTCTGGACAAAGTAGTCAACTGTGCCTTTCAGGTTCAGCACAGCCTGAGCGATATGAATCAACTCGGTCGCCCCTTCACCCACAATCTGCACACCCAGAACCCGGCGGGTTTTCAGCGAGAACAGCATTTTCAACATACCATGCTCCAACCCCATGATATGCCCACGCGAGGTTTCGCGGAATCGCGCCACGCCAACCTCGTACGGGATGCCTCGTTCCTGTAATTCCTCTTCGGACATGCCGCAGGTCGAAATCTCGGGCACCGAGTAGATGCCATAAGGGTACCAGGGGCTCTCCGGCAGGGTCGGCGTTTCCAGTGCGTGGCAAGCGGCGACGCGGCCCTGCTGCAGCGAGGTTGAGGCCAGTGACGGATGCCCGATCACATCGCCTGTGGCATAGATGTGCGGCACGTCGGTCTGATAGGTTTTGCGATCCACGTTGATCCGGTTGCGATGATCGGTCTCCAGCCCGACGGCACCCAGGTTCAGGGCCGAGGTCGCGCCCATGCGACCGGCGGCAAACAACAGCATCTCGGCCCGGACATGGCGACCGTTGTCCAAAGTAACCTCGACATGCTCACCCGCATCTTCGATTTTCTCAACAGCAGAACCGAGGCGTAGATCGACACCGTTTTCGCGTATCTGATGGGTGAATTCATGGATCAGGCGGCTGTCAATGAAATCCAGAAAGCTCTCGCGGGGTTCAATCAGCGTGACCCGTACATCCAGGGCCGAGAACATGGTCGCGTACTCCACACCGATCACTCCGGCACCGATCACGATCAGTGAGCGTGGAATCTCTGCCATTTCCAAAAAATCATCGCCATCCACAACGGTCTTGCCGTTGAACGGTACATAGTCGGGGCGATAGGTCTTAGTTCCGGTAGCGATCAGGAATTTGGCTGCAGTCAGGCGGGTTTTTTCACCCGCATCCGTTGCGACCTCGATCTCGTGCGGGCCAGTGAATGTTGCCAGCCCGTTTAGGGTTTCCACATGGTTGCGGTTGAATTGATGTTCCAACACGTCAACTTCATGATCCAGTGTCATGTGCAGACGCGCCTTGAGGTCCTCGGCGCGGATCTGGTCTTTGACCCGGTAGGAACGACCGTAGAAACTGCGTTCACGCCAACCAGAGAGGTTCAGCACCGTTTCGCGCAGGGTCTTGGATGGGATCGTGCCCGTGTGAACCGAAACACCACCAAGCCGGTCCTTGCGGTCGATCACCAGCACACGGCGTTTCAGCTTGCCCGCCTGGATTGCCGCAGACCGCCCAGAAGGGCCCGACCCGATGATGATCAGGTCATAGTCATATTTGCTCATGCGTTACTCTCCGTACAGTGCTTCGGCGTGGAAGGTGATGTGGTCTTCCATGAAGGTAGAGACAAAGAAATAGGAGTGATCGTAGCCCGGTTGCAGACGATAGCTGGCCTGCTGGCGGCGTTCCGCAATCGCAGCGGCCAGAGCTTCGGGGCGCAGCAAATCAATGAATTGGTCATTGGCGCCCGTGTCGATCAGGACCGGGCCGTTAAAGCCGACCTCTTTCATCATCAGGGATGCATCGTGCTTTTTCCAAAGCCCTTCATCCTCACCCAGATAAGCAGCCAGTTGTTTGCGACCCCAATCCGCACCGGTCGGGTTCGAGATCGGCGCAAAGGCTGAAACCGAGCGGAACCGACCCGGAAGGTTCATCGCCAGCGTCAGGGCGCCATGGCCCCCCATGGAATGGCCCGTGATGGCCTGACGATCCATGTCGATGGCGAAGTTCTCGGCTAGAAGGGCGGGTAGTTCCTCGGCTACGTAGTCCCACATGTTGAAATGCGGGGCCCATGGGGATTGCGTTGCATTCACATAGAACCCGGCGCCCTGACCGAGATCGTAGTCTTCGTGATCGGCCACACCTTCACCGCGCGGCGAGGTGTCAGGGAAGACAACGGCAATCCCTTGCTCGGCCGCCCAGGCCTGTGCCCCGGCTTTGGTCATCGCGTTTTCATGGGTGCAGGTGAGGCCGGATAGGTACCACAGGATCGGAACCGGGCCGTCTTTTGCTTCGGCCGGAAGGAACAGGCCAAAGGTCATATCACATTGGCAAGCTGTTGAAGCATGGCGATAGACGCCTTGCACGCCACCGAAACAGGCGTTCTCCGAAACGGTTTCCATCTGGTCTTATCCTCGCATTAGGGTCGGCTAAGGGCTAACGATCCAAGGGCTTCACGTAAAGCCCGGGTGCGTTTGGCGCACGTATTTTTTAACGGATGAAAATCAGAGTGCGGTGACCCAAGCAATCACAAGCGGCACGGTCAGGATGCTGGCGACGGTCGACAACAGGATCGCTGCCGAGGCGCGATGGGGTGCGACGCCATAATGGGCGGCCAGCATGTAGACATTGCCCGCTACGGGAAGGGCGGCGGCGGCAATTGCCACGGCAGCCGGGAACGTGTCGATGGGCACCAGCCACAACACCGCAATCGCGACGCAGGCCGGATGGATGACCAGTTTGCAAAAGCTCAACCAGGCAGCAACTTGAATGCGCTCAGCAGATTTACCAGCCAGAGACGCCCCGATTGCAAACAGCGCGCCCGGCGTAGCCGCGCCACCCAGAATGGTCAGAAAATCGTTCAGCGGACCGGGGACTGGTAGCTGAAGGGCGGACCAGATCAGCCCGGCGGAAATCGATACGATCATGGGATTCTTGAGCAGCCCCACCCCAATCAGGCGCAGAGTGGCTGGGGTCAGCTTACCATCTCGCCCGCCATTGATCAGGATCACGATGAGTGAAGAAAACACCACCAAATCAACGGCCAGAACCAACATCACCGGCCCGATCGCAGCCTCGGTCAGCAGCAGCGCCAGCATCGGCAGGCCCAGAAACCCAACATTGCCGATAGCAGCGCATTGTGCCTCGATCGCCGCGGTGGGGATGTCCAGCCCTCGGAACCAGGCGATCACAGTTGCAATCAGGTAAACGGCAAGTGTTCCGATCAGATAGCCAATGATCAGACGGCCATTGAAAATCTCGGCAAATGGCAGAGTCGCGGCAAAGCGGAACAGCATCGCCGAGAGGGCAAAGAAGAACACAAATTTGGTCAGATAGGCCGTGGCTTCGGCGCTGAAAAATCGGCTGCGCCCAGCCCAGTAGCCCAGGCCGATGATCGCAAAGAAGGGCAGGGTGCGCAAAAAGATCTCGACCATGGCCTGTCCTAACATGGTTTTGGCCCGTCGCAAGTACGGACATTTGGTTTGCTGCCCCAGGGGAAGCGGGTCACGCAAAGTGGTGAATCAACAGAATTGTGACGTCAATTCACTTGAGCATACCGAGAATCCTTGTATCTAAACCGAACGGTTTATAAACTCGGAGCACCTCAGACTAGGAGACGACATGACCCAGACCGCTACGATCCTGCGCACAGGCCGAAAATTTGAACAGGTTCTGAGCGGGGCCCGAGAGGTTTTTATGGCGGATGGGTTTGAAGGGGCTAGTGTGGACGATATCGCCCGGGCGGCGGGCGTATCAAAGGCAACGCTGTACAGCTATTTCCCCGACAAGCGCCTGTTGTTTGTCGAGGTGGCGCAGACTGAATGCAGCCGTATGGCAGAGCGCGTTATCGCCATGGTCGATGAGACCAAACCCGTACGTGAGGTTCTGACGATTGCGGCAACTCAGTTGGTCACCTTTTTCGTTTCCGATTTTAACCAACAGGTCTTCCGGGTCTGCGTTGCTGAACGTGATCGTTTCCCTGAATTGGGCCGGGCGTTTTATGAGGCCGGGCCACAAAACGGGCAACGCAGGATGGCCGAGTATCTGGATAAGGCTGTGGCCAAGGGCGAGCTGGCGATCGAGGATATTCAGATTGCCGCAGAACAGTTTGCTGAACTATGTAAGGTACGCTTGTGGCTGCGTGCCGCTTTCGGGATCCAGAAAGAGTTCAGTCAAGACGAGATTGATGAGGTTGCCTTGCACGCGGTCGATATGTTCCTTGCGCGCTACGGAGCCTAAAAACCTAAACCGGTGTCAATATTTTGTCCGCATCTGATAGCCCTGATGAAATGTCATCCTGACAAAGGTCACGGGTTTGTTCTGAAACCAAGTGGTGCGTTCCAACTGAAACAGAGGCGTTCCGGGCGGCACTGACAGAAACTCCTGTAGCTGGCCCGTGGCAGGTACCGCAGAGAACGCGATTTCTGCGTCTGAGAACGGAATTTCGGATAAAAGCCACTCGTTCGGGCCGACAGTCAGAAAATCCTGATCGACTACATGGGGCACCGTATCCGTGTTGATCCAGCGTTCTTCGAACTGAAAAGGGCGGTTGTCCGCATGATGCATGCAGTTCAGATGCAACACCTGTGCCCCCTCTTGCAGCCCCAGCTTGGCCTGCAGCCAGGGTGGGCAGCTTATCATATTGCGGCTGACCAGAGCATAGCGGTATTCCGCATTCATATCCTCGATGGCTTGGCGTACCACGGTGATCGGCAGTTTTGCCTGTTTGACTGGGGTGGTCACAACACGGGTACCACCTTTGCGCCGACGCGTGATGATGCCCTCATCGGCCAGGTCGCGCAGGGCACGGTTGACGGTCGCGCGGGCACAGCCAAATTCAGCCGCCAGTTCCAGTTCGGTTGGTAACAGACTGCCCTGTGGCCAGATGCGTGTTTGAATGCGGTTCAGCACCTCATCCCGGATATCCTGAAATCCCATGTTCTTTTGTGCGCTCACAGCTTGCTTGGCCCTTAGTGATATTCATAAGTAGTTTATGTCTGTGTATTTGCATAGGCAGAGAATTTGGCCGTCAATTGCCTAAAGCGCAGCCAAAAGGGTACGCATCGCGCTGCGGTAGTTCGTGATGATCCTGTCACGTTGAACATGCCGCCCGCTTTGAACCTTATGTCGACCTGCGGACCACAGGTCAGTGACAACATGATCTTTGGCGGCAAATACCAGACCATCCAACAGTTGATCAGGCCGCAGCGCGCAAAGCGACGGATGCTGGCTGTCAATGGCGACCAGATCAGCCAGACTTCCCGGTGCGATCTGCCCTGCATCACGGGCGAGCGCTTGCGCCCCGCCGACGGCGGCTTTGGAATACAGCGACTGCCCGACCGATCCTTCGCCCGTCACCAGCACATTGCGTGACAGATCGCGCAAGCGTTGCGAGTACTCCAGCGTCCTTAATTCCTCGGTCAATGAGATTAGCACATTCGAATCCGATCCAACGCCAAATGCGCCGCCCGCGGCCAGAAAACTTGGGCCATTGAAAGGCCCGTCGCCCAAATTGGCCTCTGTCACCGGGCACAGCCCGGCCACAGCGCCGGACCGGGCCATTGCCTGTGTTTCGGCATCGGTCATGTGGGTCGCGTGGATCATGCACCAGTTGGCATCAACCGGAGCATTGGCCAGCAACCATTCGACCGGGCGGGCGCCCAGCCCGGTCTGAACTTCGGCCACTTCTTTGGGCTGTTCTGCGATATGAATATGAATTGGGCCCTGGCCCTGCGCCTGCAGGACTTCTGTCAGATCGCGCGGGCTGGTGGCGCGCAAAGAGTGTGGGGCGATACCAACCTGGCAATCACAGGGCAGGTTCGTGGCCGCCGCCCGCGCCTGATCGACCAGTGCGCAGAACCGATTAACATCATTGCCAAACCGTTTCTGGCCTTGCTCCAAAGGGTGCCCTCCGACGCCTGCATAGGTATAGAGCACGGGCAGATGAGTCAGGCCGATCCCTGTTTCATCGGCGGCGGCCATGATGTGGTCGCTTAGCTCCGCCAGGTGGTCATAGGGTCGTCCATCCGGCTGATGGTGCAAGTAGTGGAATTCGCCGACTGCCGCATATCCGGCCTCTTGCATCTCGAGATAGACAAGTGCCGCGATGGCCTGAACCTGATCCGGGCTCAGATGTGCAGTAAAGCGATACATCAGATCGCGCCACGTCCAGAAGCTGTCGCGCCCTGCTAGCCGGCATTCAGTCATCCCGGCCATGGCGCGTTGAAACGCATGGCTGTGCAGGTTGGACAGCGCGGGCAGCAGAGTGTCGACACACGAGTCGCCAGCTTGCGGCGTGGTGTCCTGCGTTAGCGTGCTGATCCGTCCATCCTTGATCTGCATCCGCAGATTTCGGGCCCAGCCCGTACCCAGCAGGGCGTTCTGTGCGAAAACGGCAGTCATGAGACTCTCCTAAATATGGATAGACAATAAACATAAATGCATATACTGGAAAAGAGAGAAATTGTGATGTGAGAGTCCCATGCAGCCCCAGGATCATCTTTTGACCAATTTGCGTGCCGCCACTATGTCAAACGCGGATGCCTATGGGTTGATTGACGATGCAGCCATTGCCGTTCAGGCGGGAAAAATCGCCTGGGTTGGTCCGCGAGCGGATGTGCCAGATGCCTATGTGGCTCTGCCTCAGCGCGCGCTCGAAGGTCGATTGGTAACCCCTGCGCTGATCGACTGTCACACCCATGTGGTGCATGGCGGCCATCGCGCGGTTGAGTTTGAGATGCGCCTGAACGGGGCCAGCTATGAAGAGGTTGCGCGCGCGGGAGGCGGTATCATTTCGACCGTGACCGCAACCCGTACCGCCAGCGTTGCCGATCTAATCGCGCAGGCCTTGCCGCGCGTGGACGCTATGCTGGCCGAAGGTGTGGCGGCAATTGAGGTTAAATCAGGCTATGGGCTGGATCGAGAGACCGAACTTAACATGCTGCGCGCCGCCCGTGCTTTGCCGCAGCATCGTCCAGTGAGGGTTCTGACCAGTTTTCTGGGCGCACATGCTGTGCCAGCAGAATATAACGGACGTCCCGACGCCTATATTGCCGAGGTCTGTATCCCGACTCTGCGTGCGGCCCAAGCCGAAGGGCTGGTGGATGCGGTGGATGCGTTCTGTGAGGCCATTGCCTTTCAACCCGAACAGCTGGTGCCTTTGTTAAATGTGGCACAGGAGCTTGGTTTGCCAATCAAACTCCATGCCGAGCAGTTGTCCAATCTAGGCGGCGCAAAGCTGGCGGCCTCATATGGTGCTCTGTCTGCGGATCACATTGAATATCTGGACGAAGACGGGGCGCTCGCCATGGCCCAAGCGGGCACCGTTGGTGTGATCCTGCCTGGTGCCTTCTACACCCTGCGCGAGACGCAGGCCCCACCCATCGACTTGCTGCGCAAACACAATGTGCCGATGGCCCTGGCAACGGATTGCAATCCTGGCTCGGCTCCGATGACCTCGTTGCTGTTGACCATGAATATGGGTTGCACTCTGTTCCGCATTACACCCGAAGAGGCATTGCGGGGTGTAACCACCCATGCCGCCCGTGCCTTGGGGCTGAAGGACTGCGGCCAGATCGCCCCCGGCTTGCGCGCCGATCTGGCGGTTTGGGATGTGGCCCACCCGGCGGAGCTGGCCTATCGCATTGGATTTAACCCGCTTCATGCCCGCATCATCGGAGGTGCAGTTTGACAACCCTGACACTCACGCCCGGCGCAGTCTCACTGGCGCAGCTGGAACAGGTCTATCGCGAAGAGTGCGCTGTCAGACTGGACCCGGCGTGCCGGCCTGATATCAAAGCCGCCCATGCCCGCATTGCCGATGCGGCGGCGGGTGAGGCGGCGGTTTACGGGGTCAATACCGGCTTTGGCAAACTGGCCAGCGTGAAGATCGCAGCTGAGGATACGGCGACCCTGCAGCGCAACCTGATCCTGTCGCATTGCTGTGGCGTGGGGCCTGCCATCCCGCGGGCGCATGCGCGGTTGATGATGGCACTGAAACTGCTCAGTCTTGGTCGCGGTGCGTCCGGCGTGCGGCTGGAGCTGATCGATCTGATGGAGGCAATGCTGGACAAGGGCGTAACCCCGGTTATCCCCGCGCAGGGGTCGGTCGGCGCGTCCGGGGATCTGGCCCCACTGTCCCACATGGCGGCGGTCATGATGGGTGCGGGTGAGGCAGAGTTTGACGGTAAGGTCATGGCGGGCGGTCCGGCATTGGCGGCGGCTGGTCTGACGCCGGTGGAACTGGGCCCTAAGGAAGGTTTGGCGCTGATCAATGGCACCCAGTTTTCGACCGCGTTCGCACTGGCGGGTTTGTTTGGCGCGTGGCAGGCGGCGCAAAGCGCGTTGGTCACGTCGGCGCTCACCACCGATGCCATCATGGGATCGACTGCGCCGTTACAGCCCGAGATTCATACACTGCGCGGCCATCGCGGCCAGATCGAAGCAGGGGCAACCATGCGCACGCTATTGGCTGGATCGGTGATCCGCGAAAGCCACCGCGAGGGCGATACGCGGGTTCAGGACCCGTATTGCATTCGCTGTCAACCACAGGTCGTCGGCGCGGCGATGGATGTGCTTCGTCAGGCCTCTGTGACGCTTGAGATTGAGGCGAATGCCGCCACCGACAACCCTTTGGTGTTGTCTGAAACCGGTCTGATCGTTTCAGGTGGTAACTTCCATGCGGAACCGGTGGGTTTTGCCGCTGACATGATCGCGCTGGCCGCGGCTGAGATTGGGGCGATCGCCCAACGCCGTATCGCGCTGATCGTCGATCCGGTGCTCAGCTTTGATCTGCCGCCGTTTCTGACACCCAATCCGGGCCTGAACTCGGGCCTGATGATCGCCGAGGTTACGACGGCGGCTTTGATGAGTGAAAACAAGCATCTGGCCAACCCCTGCGTGACGGATAGCACGCCGACCTCGGCCAATCAGGAGGACCACGTCAGCATGGCCGCCCATGGCGCGCGGCGTCTGGGGCAGATGGTGACCAATCTGGAACGTATTCTGGGTGTCGAATTGTTATGCGCCACGCAAGGGGTCGAGTTCCGCGCGCCTTTGCCAACCAGCGAGACCTTGCAGGGCGTGATGGCGCGGCTGCGCGCCTTAGTGCCGTCGCTTGGTGAGGACCGCTATACCGCTCCCGATATCGAGGCAGCCTATAGACTGATTGCCAGTGGTGAGATTGCACACAACACGGGCGTCGATATGCCGGAACTGGGCGCATGATCGATCCAGTTGCGGTCACTCAAGGCGACAGCCCCATTGTGCTGGGCTTGCCCCATACTGGCACATATGTGCCGCCCGAAATTGAGGCGAAGCTGAATGATCAGGGCAGGGGGCTGGCAGACACCGACTGGCATATTGACCGGCTCTATGATGGGCTGATCCCCGGTGCCACGACGGTGCGCGCCACCTTGCATCGTTATGTGATCGACGCCAATCGCGATCCGGCGGGCGTGTCGCTTTATCCGGGTCAGAACACCACAACGCTCGTGCCGCTTACGGATTTCGATGGCCACGGTATCTGGGACCAAATGCCATCCGAGGCTGAAATCGCCGAACGCAGGGCGATGTTCCACGCGCCGTATCACGCCGCCCTTGAGGCCGAACTGGCGCGGGTGAAGGCGATCCACGGGGTGGCGGTATTGTATGATTGCCATTCGATCCGCAGCCACATCCCGTTCCTGTTCGACGGCACTCTGTCAGACATGAACCTCGGCACAAATGGCGGCGTCACCTGTGCGCCGGAGGTTGAGGCGATTGCCCATGAATTTGCGGCTTCTTCACCTTACGGCACCGTCCTGAACGGGCGTTTCAAAGGCGGGTGGACCACCCGGCACTACGGGCGCCCTGCCGAGGGTGTCCACGCCATCCAGATGGAACTGGCCCAGTCCACTTATCTAAACGCCGAAACGGCACCATGGACCTATGACACCCAAAAAGCCGATCGTCTGCGACGTTGGCTCAAAGACATACTCGACGCTATCCACGACACTGCATTGGAGCTTGCCCGATGACCGACCCTCGCAAAAACACCCGTGATATCTATCCACCCACAGGGCCCGAACTGAACGCCAAGAGCTGGATGACCGAGGCGCCGCTGCGGATGATGATGAACAACCTTCACCCGGATGTGGCCGAGAACCCGCATGAGCTGGTGGTCTATGGCGGTATCGGCCGCGCCGCGCGGACGTGGAAGGATTTTGACACCATCGTCGCCAGCCTCAAGGACCTTGAGGATGATGAAACGCTGGTGGTGCAGTCAGGTAAACCTGTGGCCATTGTGCGGACGCATTCGGATGCGCCCCGTGTGCTGATCGCAAACTCGAACCTTGTGCCGCATTGGGCCAACTGGGATCATTTCAACGAGCTCGATAAGAAGGGCCTGATGATGTACGGCCAGATGACCGCTGGCTCGTGGATTTACATTGGCACGCAGGGCATCGTGCAGGGCACATATGAAACCTTTGCCGAGGCCGGGCGGCAGCATTATGGCGGCGATCTGACTGGCAGATGGATTCTGACCGGCGGTCTGGGTGGGATGGGCGGTGCGCAGCCGCTGGCCGCCGTTTTCGCCGGTGCCTGCTGTCTGGCGATCGAGTGCAACCCGGACAGCGTCGACTTCCGCCTGCGCACCAAATACCTGGATGAAAAGGCCGAAACGCTGGACGAAGCGCTCGAAATGATCGATCGCTGGACCAAGGCGGGTGAGGCCAAGTCGGTTGGCCTGCTGGGCAATGCCGCCGAGATTTTCCCCGAGATCTACACGCGGATGCAGGCCGGTGGCATGCGTCCCGATATCGTCACCGACCAGACCAGCGCACATGACCCGGTCAACGGCTATCTGCCCATTGGCTGGACCATGGCGCAGTGGAAGGACAAGCGTGAAAGCGATCCCAAGGCGGTCGAAAAAGCCTCGCGCGCCTCGATGAAACAGCACGTGGCCGCGATGGTCGACTTCTGGAACGCAGGCGTTCCGACATTGGACTATGGCAATAACATCCGGCAAGTGGCGCAGGATGAGGGTCTGGAGAACGCCTTTGCCTTCCCTGGCTTTGTACCCGCCTATATCCGCCCGCTGTTCTGCCGTGGGGTCGGCCCGTTTCGCTGGTGTGCTTTGTCGGGCGACCCGGACGATATCTATAAAACCGACGCCAAGATGAAGGAGCTGTTCCCTGAAAACACCCATCTGCACAATTGGCTCGACATGGCGCAGGAGCGGATCGCCTTCCAGGGTCTGCCAGCGCGTATCTGCTGGATCGGATTGGGTGATCGTCACAAGGCCGGATTGGCCTTCAATGAAATGGTTCGGAACGGCGAGTTAAAAGCACCCGTGGTGATTGGTCGGGATCATTTGGACAGTGGCTCAGTCGCCTCGCCCAACCGCGAGACTGAGGCGATGAAAGATGGCTCGGACGCAGTGTCGGATTGGCCCTTGTTGAATGCGCTGGTCAATACGGCCTCGGGCGCGACCTGGGTCAGCCTGCACCATGGCGGAGGGGTCGGCATGGGCTTTAGCCAGCATGCGGGCGTGGTGATCTGTGCTGACGGCACCGACGCGGCTGCGAGACGTCTGGAGCGGGTGCTGTGGAATGACCCGGCATCCGGCGTGTGGCGCCATGCGGATGCGGGGTATGACATCGCCAAGGAGTGCGCCCGCGAGCATGGGCTGCGTTTGCCGGGTATTCTGGGTTGATCGCATGCAAGAGAACCAGGCTGAGTCAGGCCTGGCCTTAGTGATCAGACCGACGACAGCGCCGCGCGGCACCAGACGCAATCGTGGTCGGAAAGTGGTGTTCCCTCATCCGAGATCGAGGTCAAAAGCCCCTTTTCTTCACAGCCCAGATCGCGGCCCGCCAACCAGTCTAGCTTCATCACGCGCTTTGGATGTGGGGTGATCAGGCTGGGGCGGGTGGTCGTTCCGTCGGCTGTGAACCCCCAATCGTAGCCGCGCGTTTCCGCCAGACCAAAAAGGCTCTCGTTCTGCCAGTTGAAGTCCGGCGGCAGATGGTTGCCGGTGTTTAGATCTCCGCCGATCAGAACCGGTAGTCCCGGTGCGAAGCCGTCGATTTCATTGAGCAAGACATCGAACTGCGTGTGGCGATGGGTTGCATCCGCATTGCTCTCCAGATGGGTGGAAACCACGCAGACCGGGCCGTTTTCGGTTGGCAGAACGGCCGCGATGGCCATGCGACCGCCGACACGCGGTTGGTCGGGATCTGCGGCACCTTCGTTGCAGGAAAACCAGTGGCCATGATCATCCAGCCGGATCAGGGCGGTGCGTTCAAACGGCACCGATGACAGGATCGCGTTGCCGTGCCATCCCAGCGTGTTGAAGTCGTCTTTGCAGAAGTGGCGCTCGGTCGGGCCGCCCAGATCAAGCTCATGAAACTCGACCCCAAAGGCGTAGACCATTCCAAGGGCATCTGCCATCGCCTCGGTCGTGTGCCGTTGCGATGTACGCGCCATGCCGTGATCAACCTCGGACAGTAGGACAACATCGGGGCTGATCTGACCAAGATGTGCGGCGGTTGCCTCGGGGAACAGGCAGCGTTCCACATTCCATGCGGCCACGGTGAACTGCTCCGGTAGAGAGGATATCTGCGCCTGCCCGCCAAGCTGCAGCGCATTCATCGCTGGAATATTGCTCAGCAACTCTCGATGTGCAGCAGCGGTTCGCGGGGCGGACAATATGCTTATCCGCTGATCCGGTGTCACAGCGGGAAGCGCATCCAAAACGTCTGTGATCAAATGACTTTTCCTGTTTCCACATCAAACAGACGCAACGCGTCAGGTTTCAGGGTGATCTGGGTCTCGCCTGTTTGGGCCGCGTGATCTTTGCTGACCAGAACGGTGAAGGGCTGGCCACCAAGCTGACCGTGCAGCAACCGATGCGCGCCCAGTTCTTCAAGGATATCCACCTGAAACGGCACGGAACCCTGACCGTCCAGTTCGATATCTTCGGGTCGGATGCCGAGTGTCACCGGCCCATTGGCAGATGTTGGCGCGGTCATGATCCCGTCATAGCCGTTGATCCGCACCTGGCCTTGATCGACCTGAGCCGCAATCAAATTCATCGGCGGCGCACCCATGAACGAGGCGACAAAGGTCGAGGCCGGGTTGTGATAGATCTCCGAAGGCGTGCCGATCTGTTCGATCTGGCCAGCGTTCAGCACGATGATGCGGTCTGCCATGGTCATGGCTTCGACCTGATCGTGGGTCACATAGACGGCCGTCGTTCCAAGGCGGCGTTGCAGGGCCTTGATTTCGATCCGCATCTGGTTGCGCAACTTGGCGTCGAGGTTGGACAGCGGTTCGTCAAACAGGAACAACGCCGGATCGCGCACAACCGCGCGGCCCATGGCGACGCGCTGACGCTGGCCGCCCGACAATTGCGCCGGTTTACGGTCCAGATATTCGGTCAGGTTCAGCATCTTGGCGGCGTCTTCGACCTTGGCTGCGATCTCGGACGCGGGTGTGCCGCGGTTCTTCAACCCGTAGCCAATATTCTTGCGGACAGTCATATGCGGATACAACGCGTAGTTCTGGAACACCATCGCGATGTCCCGGTCTGCCGGGTCCACGTTGTTGACCACCCGGTCGCCGATTTTCAGCGTGCCCTCGGTGATATCCTCCAGCCCAGCGATCATCCTCAGCAGGGTGGATTTCCCACACCCAGAAGGGCCGACCAGCACGACGAACTCGCCATCCTGAATGGTGAAACTGGTGGTCTCAACCGCTTTGAAGCCATTGGGATAGACCTTGCGGATGCCCTCTAGTGATACCTGAGCCATGCCCGTATTCCTTATTTATCGGATTCTGTGAGGCCCTTGACGAACCAATTCTGGAAGAAGATGACGATCGCCACCGGTGGGATCATCGCAACGATAGCCAGCGCAAGCGCCTGTCCATGCTCGGGGATCTGACTATCGGTATAGGTCAGCACGATCTGTTTGATCCCACGGACCAGCGTGAAGAAGCTTTCGTCTGTCGTGATCAATGTTGGCCACAGATACTGGTTCCAGCCAAAGACAAACATGATAATGAAGATCGCCGCGATCATCGTCCGGCTAAGCGGGACGAGGATGTCGACAAAGAACTTCCACGGACCTGCACCATCGATCCGCGCAGCCTCGGCCAGTTCCTCGGGGACGGACATAAAGAACTGTCGGAAAAAGAATGTGCCTGTGGCGGATGCGATCAGCGGGACGATCAGACCGGTATAGGTGTTGGTCAGGCCCAGTTTCTGGATCGCCTCATACGAGGGTAGAATTCGTACCTCAAGCGGCAGCAACAGGGTGGTGAAGATCACCCAGAAGGCCAGAGTGGCAAAGCGCAGGCGGAAATAGACGATGGCATAGGCGGCCATCATCGAGATGATGATCTTGCCGACTGCAAAGCCGATGCCCAGGATAAACGAATTCATCAGCATCAATGTGCCGTCAACGGTTTGGGTAAATCCGCCTTTCTCGAACATGGCGGCGTGGAAGTTCTTGCCCAGATCGTCGCCTAGGCCCACCTGAATGCCCTGTCGATGGATGGTCACCGCATCATGGCTGGCTGTGGTCAGCGCCAGCAGCGGAGGCAGGATCATCAGCAGTGAGCCCAGGATCAGGACAAAGTGATCGCCGACAGTCTCCCACCGGATTTTGCGGGGGCGACGGGCGGTGGCGGTTGTTTCAAGGGTTGTGTCAGCCATTGTTCGCCCCCCCTCAGGTATAGTGAATCCGGCGTTCAACCAGCCGGAACTGAAAGACGGTCAGGATTAGAACCAGACCCATAAGAATGACGGATTGCGCGGAAGAGCCGCCCAGGTCATTTCCGCGGAACCCGTCCAGATAGACCTTGTAGACCAGGGTCATCGGATTGTTGCCTGGCTCACCCTTCATCAGCGCGTCAATCACGCCGAACGTATCGAACAGCGCATATGTGATATTGATGATTAGCAAGAAGAACGCGGTGGGGGCCAACAGCGGGAAGGTCACTTGCCAGAACCGCCCGGTGGCCGAGTGGTTGTCGATCATTGCCGCCTCGCGCACCGAGCGCGGGATCGATTGCAGGCCGGACAGGAAGAAGATGAAATTGACCGGGATTTGCTTCCAGACCGATACGATGATCATCGCGGTCGCGGTGGCGTTGTAGTCCACGCCCAGTTTGAAATCCCATCCAAACATCTGGAAGAACTTGGTCATCGGACCCGTGCTTTGATCAAAAAACAGGATGCCCAGAAATCCAGCAACCGGAGGCGCGATGGCGTAGACCCACATCAGCAAGGTGCGATAGGTCTTGGCGCCGCGCAGAACCTTATCGGCCTTGACCGCCAGCAGCAGCGCGATTGCCAGTGAGAAGAAAGTAACCAGAACCGAGAAGACAATCGTGAACCATGCAATGCGTTTATACTGATCATTACCAATCAACGACGTATAGTTGTCGGCCCCGACAAAGGTTGACCCAAATCCAAAAGGGTCTTGCAGAAAGAAGGACGATTGCAGCGCCCATCCCGCAGGCCAGTAAAAGAAGATGGCGATGATCATCAACTGTGGCAGCAGCAAAGCCACAGGAAGCCAGATATTGTCAAAACCCGCGCGTTTCATAGGTCTTCCAGTTGTAGAAGTGGGGGATGGCCGCACCCGAAGGCGCGACCATCCTGGGGGTGATCCCAGGGATTAACCCTGAGTCTTTGCAAAGCGGGCCAGCAATTCGTTGGCTTCTGCTTCGATGTTCTGGAACGCGGTTTCCACGTCGGTTTCACCGGTCAGGATACGGCCATATTCGCGGTTCATGATGTCGCGGATCTGGACGTAGAAGCCCATGCGGTAGCCTTTGGTGTTGTCACCGGCTTTCGCCTGCAGCTGGTTCACGCCAACTTCGGCTGCTGGGAAGCGGTCATAGTGGCCGTCTTTCTTGGCAACGTCATAAGCAGCTTCGGTGATCGGAACGTAGCCGGTCTCCTGATGCCAGAAATACTGGGTATCGGGCGCGGTCAGGAAGCGGAAGAACTCGGCCGTGGCTTTGTTTTCTTCGTCCGATTTGCCAGCCATCGCGAACAGAGCAGCGCCACCGATGAAGGTTTGTGTCGGCTCAGGCGTCACGGCTTCCCAATAGGGCAGCTCGGTTGCGCTGAATTCAAAGCCCAAATCTTTCTGCAACAGGCCACCAAACGAACCCGAAGACCCCAGCCACATGGCAACTTTGCCTTCTTCGAAAGGCTTGGCGTTGTCGCCCCAGCCGGTGCCGTACCATTCAAACAGGCCGTTGTCTTTCCATTCGCTGACAGCGGTGAAATGGGCCTTGATCGCGTCGTTGTTGACCAGGATTTCCGTGTCCATGCCGTCATAGCCATTGTTGTTGGTCGCAAACGGCAGGTTGTGCCGAGACATGAAGTTTTCGGTGAAGATCCAGGGCAGGTGCGACTGGCTCAGCGGGATATAGCCCGCCTCTTTCAACGCCGGGGCGGTGGTCGACTGGAACTCTTCCCATGTCTTCGGCGGGGTCACGCCAGCGGCTTCCAGCGCGTCGACGTTATAATACAGGATCGGTGTCGACGAGTTGAAGGGCATCCCGATCATCTTGCCATCGCTGTCGGCATAGAAATAACGCACACCGGCGATGTAGTCGTTGATGTCGAAATCGACGCCGTTTTCAGCCAGCAGGTCCTGAACCGGAACGGTCGCGCCCTTTGCGGCGATCACGGTCGCGGCCCCGGCATCAAAGACCTGCATTATGTTCGGTTGCTCACCAGCGCGGAAGGCCGCGATACCAGCAGTAAGCGTCTCTTCGTAGCTGCCTTTGTAGATCGGAGTAATTGTGTACTCGTCTTGCGACGCGTTGAACTTTTCGGCGACCTTGTTGACGGTTTCCCCCAATTGCCCGCCATGGGCGTGCCACCAGGTAATTTCTGTTTCTGCAAAAGCCGTAGTCGCGGTAAACGCGAGGGCAGCAGCCGTTGCGCAAAACTTCAGTTTGGTCATGTTTTCCTCCGGTTCGGTGTCGGCCCCTTGCAGCTAAGAGACCGTTGGCACCTTGTGCCAGTTTATTGTGCAGGCTCCCCTGCGGCGTGTGTCGCGCGCAGCCTCCGTCCTGCATTGTATAGGCACGTCTGGATTCTGCACACGTGCCCACATAATGTTAACGTATGACAGTTCAGTGAAAGATTTCTAGCAATATTGACAAATTATACCAAATCGAAGGACAGGTCGGGCGTGGCTCAGGATCATGACAAACCTGCCAATAGGCGCCGCCGGGTGACCGCGCAAGCCGTTGCAGACGCGGCTGGTGTATCGCGTTCAGCGGTTTCACGCGCCTTTACGCCAGGTGCGTATCTTGATGAAAGCAAAAGAAGAATCATCGAGAAAGTAGCCCATCACATGGGCTATCAACCAAATGCATTGGCCGCCGGGTTGAAGGACGGGCGCTCGCATTTGGTGGCCGTCTTTGTCGGCAATATGCGCAGCACATATGATTCCGAATTCGTGAGCGCCTTGGTCGGGAAGCTGAACGCTTTGAACAAATGGCCGATTCTCATTGATGGCGGGGATCAGCGTGCAGAAGACGCGATCGAGCAGGTTTTGCGCTATCCATTGGACGCTTTGATCCTGCGTGGTGGCAGCATGCCGCGCGCATTGGTCACGCGGTGCACCAAGTTCGGTGTGCCGATGATTTCCACAGGCCGAATCGTCGAGGCGCCGGGTGTCGACAATGTCTGTTGCCGCAATGCCGACGGTACAGGGCTTGCGGCCCAGGTGCTGATCGACAAGGGGCGCACACGGTTTGGGTATCTAGGCGGCGCACCCAGTTTCTCCTCATCTGCTGAGCGTAGATTGGGTGTAATCGATGTTTTGGACAAAGCGGGGTTAAAGCTGATTGCCGAAGCCACAGGGGATTTCACTGTTGAGACTGGGCACGAGATTGCGCTGAAACTGTTGGCTGAGCACAAGCTAGACGCGTTGGTCTGTGCCAACGACGCCAGTGCGATCGGCGCGCTGACCGCCGCGCGCGAGCTGGGGTTGGACGTTCCGGGTGATCTTTCACTGATCGGGTTTGACGATATCGAAATGGCCCGATGGCCAAATTTCGATCTCAGTACCGTCAACAACCCGATTGATGATGCGGTCGATCAGGTCATTGCGTTGCTTGAACGCAGGTTGGCAGAGCCGGGCAAGCAAAGTGAAACCATCATGATTGATCCGTTTTTCGTTCCGCGTGGAACGCATTAGGTCAAACGTTTCGCGCCGATTTGAACAGGTACAGGAATACGAAAAGCGACCCGATCGATGTGGTCACGATGCCGACTGGTAACTCCTGAGGGGCCAGAAGCAGTCGGGACACGATGTCAGAGGCGGTCAGCAGGATAGCCCCCACAATGGCCGAGGTGATCAGCAGGTTGCGATGCAGCGTTCCTGCGATCCCCCGTGCGATATGAGGGACCATCAGACCGACAAAGCCGATGACACCCGCGACCGACACGAAGCTTGCCGTGGCCAAAGCTGCAACAAAGAACATGCGAAAGCGCAGACCCTGAACCGGGATACCCAAGGTGGCAGCGGTGAAATCTCCGGTCAGAAGGGCGTCAAGCCAGCGGCTTCGATAGAGTGCATAGCCCAGGATCAGGGCTAGGCCGATCAGGACCAATGGGAACGTCTCCCACCGCGCAAGGCCCAGTCCGCCCAACATCCAGAAGATCACCGAATGGGCGGCTCGGTTGTCTCCGGAAAAGATCAGATAGTTGGTGATGGCGGAGAACAGGAAAGACACGGCAAGCCCCGCCAGGATCAGTTTTTCCGGTGCACTTGTGCGCAGCCCTTGGACCAAGGCCAGCACGATGCCCGATGCGATCAGGCCGCCGCAAAACGCGGCCAGCGGCAGGGTCCAGATGCCCAGCACATCACCGGTGACGGTGATGACCAGAACAGCGCCCGCAGCCGCGCCCGAAGAGAGACCGAACAGAAATGGATCTGCCAAGTCGTTGCGCGTGGTGGTTTGCAGTACCACCCCCACAACACCAAGCCCCGCACCGATGACAGCGGCGAACAGCGCGCGCGGTAGGCGCAGATCAAACACGATCCGATGCAGCGGTGACATCTCGCCTTCTGACAGACCTGTGCCCAGGCCGATGGCGGCAATGACATCCGCCACTGGGATCGGGGTTGTACCGTAGACTGTCGACAGCAGCAAAAGGGCGGTCAGAACGACCGCCCCCAGCACAACTATCCGGCCCGTCTGGACCATATCAGTTGGTCGCCGTCGGGTGCATCGCATCCGCCATCTTCTGGATCGCGTCAATGTTTGCCGGTCCCGGTGTCAGCTCTTCATAGCGCAGGCCGATCCAGCGTTCATTTTTCACAGCATCTGTTTGGGACATCACCGGGTGCTCTTGCAGGAACTTGAACGTGTCCTCTGCCCCGTTGCCGGTCTGATAGTCAAGCAGCACCAGGAATTCCGGATTCGATGCAGCAACCGCTTCCCACGAGGTGCGGCCCCAGCTGGTGTCCATGTCATGGGTGACGTTTTCGCCGCCAGCCGCTGCGATCATCGCATCGGGGATGGCGAATTTGCCAGCGGTAAAGGGCGCATCTGCAGGGCCGTCCAGCAGGAAAACACGGGGTTTGGCCAGATCGGCGGTTTTGGCCTCGATGGTAGACAGCTGTTCTTTCCAGCCTGCAACCAGTTCCTCGGCCTTTTCCTCGACGTGCATGACCTGACCCAGACGCAGCACATCGTTGAACAACAGGTCCATGCTGGCCACAGGGCGGTCCTTGTCCAGATGCACGCAGCTTTCGGTCAGGATCATTGTCTTGATGCCGAACGGGGCCAGAGTGTCCGGGGTCACGTCACCACCGGGCTTCATGCCATAATACCAGCCCGCGAAGAACAGGTCGGGCTCTGCCGCAACCAGGTTTTCGACGGTTGGGTATTTGGGGGCCAGTTCCGGGATGTCACCGCGCAGCTTATCGAAATCAGGGCTTGTCTTGTACCAACCGGTGATACCGGTCAGGCCAACAATGTGTTCTTGCAAACCAAGCGCAAAGGCCATGTCGGTCATGTTCATGTCATGCACAACCAGCCGTTCCGGCTTGGCGTCGAACACCAGCGGTTCGCCGCAATTGTCAACGGTCACCTCATGCGCTGCTGCGCCACTGGCCAAGCCGGTGATCATCAAAGCTGACCAAATTTTCTGTTTCATCAATGTCTCCTGTCAGGATGAAAGCGTTCGTTTTCGGATATCCAGCGCCGGGATCACGCGCCCTTCGTGCTGGAAGCACAGGTAGTCAACACCAAACGTGTCGCGCACATGATCTGGCGTGAGTATTTGGTCGACCGGCCCAAAGCCCGTCATGCGTGTGGATTTCATCAGCGCGACATGGCTGGCGAATTCGGGGATCACGACCAAATCATGCACGATCATCACCACCGTCACGCCCAGTTCGGCCACCAGCGAAAGCATGTGCCCCTTGGCATCGGGGTCCAGATGATTGGTGGGCTCGTCCAGAAACAGCAGCGAGGGGTTCTGCGCCAATGCACGCGCGATATGGGCGCGCTGACGTTCCCCACCCGAGAGCCGTTGCATCGGCTTATCCGCCAGATGGGTCAGCTCGGTCGTGCGCAGAACGCGCGCAAGATCCATCTTGTGGTCTTCTGCCGAGCGGTCGCTTTGAATGGGAATCTGACCCAGCGCGACATAGTCGCGTAGTTTCAGGCGGCCATCGGGCAACTCCTGCTGGCCAACAACCGCAATGGTCCGGGCGCGTTCCTGTGCAGACAGGCTGCGCAGGCTTTGACCGTTGATCCGTACATCCCCCAGCGCCAGACGTTCGACCCCGCAGAGCAGGTTCAGCAGCGTTGTTTTGCCGGCGCCGTTCGGACCGGCGATGGCAAGTATGGCCCCTTCTTCCAAAGAGAATGAGACGCTTTGCAGCAACATATCGCCATTCAGGGCGTAGTATTCCAGGTTTTCCGCGACTAGAAAGCTCATGCCTTATCCCGCTTTGGAAGACGGGGCAGACGTGCCAGTGTTTTGAATAGCAAGGCGGGGGGGCGATCTGTTGCGCTGGTCCAGCCGCTCTCGCTGTCGCGGTACTGATGGGCGAAGGCGGCGATTGCATCCAGATCGGCGGTACTTTGAATATCGCCAAACAGGTATTGCGCCTTGCCTTCGGCTTGCAGACCGATGGCCATGGGACGTTCGCATCCTGCCATGCACGGGATCAGTCGCGTAGCGAACCCGTCAGGCAGCGAAGCGTCCAGCAGACTTTGGGCGGCGCTGGCTTCGATCTCACCCTGGCAGGTCGAGCAGATCAGCACAAAGTGATCAGCGTTGCGGGTCATTGCCACCCTCAACGCGCAGAACGCCCGTGTCGAAAGTGCCAGTCCCGATAGGACGCATATGTGCCATCAATCCTCCTTCCAGGACGCCCCGTCCCGGGTTGGTTTCACTGGTGATGGCAGGTCTCCTGACTTGCGGGTCGTTGCTTGGCCAACCTTCCCGGCCTGCTCGGGCCAGTGGTGATTTGGCGTCGCTCTCCGCTTACAGTTGCGGGGGCAGTCACGGACTTGGCCTGTTCCGATATTTCGGGGGCCGCACCGTATTCCCATTTTCATCCCGCAATCAAAGTAGCGGGAACCATCACAGGTCAGCTATTCTGGTGAAGATATGCTTGTCAAGTATCGTCGTTTACGACCGAGCACTATCGTACGACCCGAAGAACGGGTCTGCTATTGATGCGCTCGCGACGCGCGGCATCTGTTGGGAACCGGTTGGCAAGTGTCAGGCCCGCTTGCACGACATGGGCATCCGGATACCCGCCAGAAAGCAACCCAGCGGCATCTCGGGCGGCTGGTGTTTCGTCGCGCCGCATGTGATGCAGCATACGCATCAACGCCAGTTCATCACTGGTGAAATGGTTGCGGCTTTCGACGCAGAGCGGGTCGTTGAACGCCAATCCGTAGGGGCGGCTGTAAAGCGTGGCCTTGATGATCTTGTAGACCAGATGGGCCAAGGTCAGACCCTGATCCACGCCCCACCGCTCGATGGCGGTAGAATACGCAAATTGCCAGGATTGCGTATCGGGCTCTGCAAAACTTTGAATGAAATGGCGCATCACAGGCAGGAGCCCGCGCTCGAAATCATCAAATTCGAATTGGACCAGTGGGCGGATCGACTTGTTTTCAGGGGGTGTCATGCGTATTTCCTCCCCTGTTTTGCGACACAACAGGTAAGGCTGTGAACGTTTTTTGGCAGGTTGTTCTGATCTATGGGTTGGTCAGACTGCGTCGTAGATGCACGGGCTGGAAGCCGTAGATCAGCCTCAATCGCTTGCCGTAGTTTTGGCTTGAGCGCGCAGCCATGACGGCTTGCGACAGCATCCATGGCCAGAAGATCTGCAAGTGAATTTGCCATTGAATACACCCCTTGTGGTCGCTGATCCGGACCGGGCGTGATTCCAAGGGATCTGACTAGGTCAGCCAGTAACTGACAAAAATACTCGGATAATGCAACAGGGAAGTTTCCTGCCCCAATGCTGGGGCCGGTTGTTGCTTTTCAGGCCACCGCTGCCGGATCAGATCAGTAATCCGCAACCAACAGGAATTCGGCCTCGGTATCTTCTTCGATCGTGGCAAAGCGGGGGATGGATTGTTCAAACACGTTATCGGTGCGGTCGTCGTTTACGGTTGAGACCTCGCCGATCAGGCAATCCCCGCGCTCGGCCCAGAAGGCGTGCCAGATGCCGGGCATCAGGGTTACGCTTTCGCCGGGTTTCAGGCGCAGCAATTCGCCCGGAGCGATGGTGATATCGCATCCATCGCTGGGAACCACAACCGGTGTGTCTCGGTCGACGCTGCCGTCGGGGTTCGAGGCATAGATCTCCATCACCAGATCGCCGCCGCCCCGGTTGATGATATCTTCGGCTTTGACGATATGGCGATGCATCGGCGATAGCTGCTTGTCGCGCGAGATCAGCAGTTTTTCTGCGTAAAGCATCCCGCGACCGTGGCTCAGATCGTTCTCATCTCCATTGCGCAGGGTGAACAGGAACAGGCCAAGCTCATCAAATTTGCCTTGCCCGTAATCGGTGATGTCCCATCCCAGTCCCCGGGCGCGGATCGTGTCGGCCTTGGCGCTGCGCATCTGATCCGGAGACCAGTTGGCAAAGGGGGGCAGGATGAACCCGAAAGACTGGATAAAGGCCTGTGCATCGGTCTTGACGCGGTTGATGTCGGAACGTTTCATGTGACTTCCCTTTTTGGGGCTAGAGCTCGTGCGCCCAGGGTGGGTTGGCCCCGGCACGCGACACGGTGACTGCTGCAACATCTGCACCCAACGCTAAAGCGGCGCGCAGGCTTTCTTTTGTCAGATCGCGCAGCCCGGGTTTGGTCAGATGTCCGGAACGGTGAAGTTCGGCCAGCACACCGGCGTTGAACGTATCACCCGCCCCCACTGTATCGACGACCTGAACTGCTTTAACCGGTATCGTGGTCTCCGAGCCATCGCGTAGATAACCCGAAGCCCCTTGGCTCCCACGTGTAACAATCACAACCGCAGGTCCGGCTTGCAGCAACAAAGGCACCTTTTCCGCATGGGTTTCGGGCCCCGGAATGATCCAGTCCAGATCCTCATCCGAGACTTTGAGTATATCGGTCTGCGCAATCATGGCATTCAAACGGGTGCGGTATCTGGTCTGATCCTGGATAAATCCCGGTCGGATGTTGGGGTCCAACATCACCGCTCGATCCGTCCCGTGATGGTTTAGCAGGGCAGCATAAGCATCGGCGCAGGGTTCGCAGGCAAGACTGATACCGCCTAGATACAGGGTCGAGATGGCGGGCAGTTGGTCGGGCATATCCTCAGGCTGAAGCATGCGCCCGGCAGTGTTCTCATCCACGAAGTTGTACGATGCATGACCATCGACCAGTTTCACAAACGCCAACGTGGTGGGGCGGTCGCTGGTGATCACATGGGAGGTGTCCACATGGCTCGCTTTCAGCGTATCTGCCAATTGTTCACCAAACATATCGGACGACAGGCCGGTCAACATACCAACAGGCGCGCCCAATCTCCCCAACGCGATCGCCGTGTTGAAAATTGCACCTCCAGAATGGGGTACATACCCTTGGGCACCCGAGACTGTAGGCTCGGTGATCATATCGATCAGCGCTTCTCCGCAGCACAGGATCATCCCGCGTCCCTTCATTGAGAATTGTCAGGCGGTTCTACCGCATGAGCGCATTTTTGCAGAAGTTGTTAGCGCCAACAATGCCAAATTCGACCTGTTCGGAGACATAGAGATCCATTCCGCGCCGCAGCTCGCTGAACCGGCCACCATTGTTGAAGGCATCCAGAAAACTGTCCCCGAACAGCCAGCGGTTTTTTTCCGCCACGCCACCGACCAGAAAGACGCCGCCTATTGGCATCAATGTGACTGCCATATCCCCTAGCAAAGCGCCCAGATGCGTTGTGAACAGCGATGCGGTTTGAACCGCGTGCAGATCAGTGCCGGATCGCGCATCCTGCAGGATATCCCGCGCCGGGCGCGCGGAGATATTGGTTTGACCGGCCGCCATTGCCACTGCTTGGTACAAGATCGGTAGTCCGGTGCCGCTGAGGAACATCTCAGCTTCCAAACTCAGGCTGTCGCCAAAGAAACACTCGGGCGCGATACGCCTGGCCGCGTCAAAGATATCAACCTCATCCCGGTGGCGCGGCGCAAGGCCGACATGGCCTCCTTCGCCCGAGACGGTGTGATAATGCCCTTCGGAATACAGCAACGCCCCGACGCCCAGCCCGGTTCCGGGTCCAACCACCAGCCGCGTGCCGAGTGGCGGCGTGGGCGCCCCCTGCAAGACGGTTACATCATTGGACGTAACCTCGGCCACCGACCATGCTGCGGCGGTGAAGTCGTTGATGACATAAGTGTGCCGGGCACCGGTGGCTTCGGCCAGCTCAGCCTCGGACAAGTCCAGATTTGCGTTTGTCAGTTGAATCACGCCAGCCTGAACCGGGCCTGCACCTGCGGCAACAACTGCCTGAGGATCAGTTCCGACGTCATCTCGCAAACTGTGAAATGCGTTAAGTAAGTCGGACAAGGAGCCGGTTGGATGTTTGCGCAATTCAGTCAACGCACAGTTCTCGACAACCCCAAGCCGGGTATTGGTGCCACCGATATCGGCCACCAGGTTCCAATGCTCGTGGACTGCCCCTGCTGGCTGCGCGAGTGGCAGGGCAACAGGGTTCCCTTTGGCCAGCGCGGCTTTTAGGGCGAGATATGAGGCTTTGGGTTTACGCTCCAGCGTCTCGAAGTCCACATCGACCAGACCGAACCGCTTCTCATACCCAAAAGCCCATTCGTAATTGTCGAGAAGAGACCAGACAAAATAGCCTTTGACCGGGACGCCCTGATCCAACGCATCCTGAACGGCCGCAAGGTGCTGGTTTAGGTAATCGATTCGATCATCGTCCTGATCCCGTTTAGGACTGGCCATGCCGTTTTCGGTCACAAATAGGGGAAGGTCGCCAGTGTATTCCTGCGCCGTTCGGGTCAAAAAGCGGGTGAGGGCAGTTGGCTCGATCTCCCAGTCCATTTGGGTTTTGGGCAAAGGTCCGGGAACCTCTTTCAGGCTGGGCCAGGCGGTATCAGACGGGGCAATCAGCTTACGGGTGTAATAGTTCAGCCCGCACCAATCGACAGGTGCGCCGATGGTGTCAAAGTCGTCCTGCCAACCCGTCGGCAAATGAGTCGCGAGCCCCTCCAGAACATTCGCCGGATAAGCCTTCTTGAACGCACCGCCCAGAAAGAACCGGTTATAAATCCCATCATACAGATCCGCGGCCTTGCGGGCCTCGGGGCTGTCATCGGCGGGTTCGGCCCATTCAAGATTGAACACCGCACCGAGATTGGACATTCCAAGCCCGCGCATCGCCTGAATGGCGCGGCCATGGGCCAGCAGCACGTGATGCATGGCGCGCGCAGCAGCTCGGATATCGCGCATGCCGGGGGCATGGTGGCCTTCGAAATGGCTCAGCCAGCTGACGCACCAGGGCTCGTTGATGGGGGCGACGCTATACATGCGGTCCCCGATCCGGCCCATGATGATCTCGGTAAAATCTGCAAACCACCCTGCGATATCGCGGTTGCGCCAGCCGCCAAGATCAGCAAGGGCCGAGGGCAATTCCCAGTGATAAAGCGTGGCACAGGGGCGGATATTGCGCTCTAGCAAGGCATCGGTGAGGCGGTCGTAATAGTCCAGCCCGGATTGGTTCACCGAGCCGCGCCCATCGGGCAGCACCCGAGCCCAGCTGGTGGAAAAGCGGTAGCAATCGAAACCAGCCTCGCGCACCAGATCGAAATCTTCCGGAAACCTGTTCAGATGATCGCAGGCCAGATCACCGTTTTCCTGCCGCACGACATTGCCGGGCGAGGCGGCGAAGGTATCCCAATGGGTCTGACCGGCCCCGCCTTGGGCGTGGCCTTCGATCTGATAAGCAGAGGTTGCCACACCAAAGAGGAAGTCTTTGGGAAAGTCAGAACGAGTATATTTCATTGCTAGTACCTGTTGGGCGCCGGGCCTGTTGATCTGCCTACTACCAGTTCAGCTTCCAGCAATCTAGTTTTGGTCGGCGCATCCGGGGATTTGATGCGTTCGATCAGCATATTGGCCGCTATCTCTCCGGCCTTGCGAACAGAGGAGCGGGTGGCGGTAAAGATCGGAACATCCTGTCCATTCTTGAGATAGGACAGGTCATCGTCATGGGCGATGACGGATACATCGCGCCCCATTTGCAAGCCCGCTTCGTCAATCGCGCGCCGAACGCCGATAGCAGAAATCATCGAAGAAATCAGGATTGCGGTTGGTGGATCGTCAAGGGCAAGCATCGTACGTGTTTCGTGGTGACCATAGACTTCGGTCATTTCGGCGCTGCGCATCAGACTAGGTTCAGGTGCGATCCCTGCCTGCGCCAATGCAGCAAGATAGCCATCACGGCGGCGCTGGGCGAAATCCATGTCTTCAAGGCCGTTGATCAATGCGATGCGCCGATGGCCCAGATCCAGCAGGAATTGGGTCGCCCGCAGGAACGAGCTTTTGTTGTTCACATCAATCCAGTCATAGGGCAGGTCAACACCCGTCGAACGGCCATGCACAATGAACGGAACTGACATCTTGCTGAGTACCGAGATTCGATGCTCGTTCACTTTGGGGCCCTGCAGAACCACGCCATCAACTGCACCGCGCTGGAACAGGCTGCGATAGGCTTCTTCGATCGAGGTGTCATCGGCGTTGGTGAACATCATGTCATAGCCATGCTCGGTATATGTTTTCACGGCACCAGCAACGAAATCCCCAAAGATGGGGTTCACCATCTCGTGCTGGGACGAGCTGGGGATCACATGACCGATGACCATGGATTTGCCTGTCGCCAAGCCCTTGGCGCGGCTGTTTGGACGATAGCCATGTTTGGCAGCTGCTGCCTGAACGCGCGCGCGCGTGGTCTCATTCACTTCCGGATAGCCGTTTAGCGCGCGACTGACGGTGGTCGGCGACAACCCAAGCATATCCGAAAGTTCTTTTAGCGTCATAAGGTGCTCATATACTGCAAGCGCTTTGAATTCTTTGAACTCATCTTTTGCGTTTCGCCATACTCATAAAAAGAGCCATAAAAGTAAAGATTAATGAGTGATAAATCCAAGAGTATTCGGAATCGTTGACTTTGACGCGCAAACGCGCAACTTTACACCTATCCAAAGCGCTTTGGATTGCGGTAGTAAGCTATATTGCCGTGATTCTCGCGTCGGAACGCGTGGCAGGTACGTCGCGGATCGGGTCGGGCCCGAACAACTAAAAGCTTGATAAGCTGTGGGAGGACATCATGAAGAAGTCGTTTTACGCCAGTGCTGCGGCATTGGCGCTGAGTGCGGGGACGGGATTGGCGCAGGCTGATCTGGCATTCACGCCGGGTGAAGGCCCGTTCAATTGGGACAGCTACAATGCCTGGGCGGAAACAGCGCCGGACCTGAGCGGCCAGACCGTTACTGTTGCGGGGCCCTGGCTTACGCCAGAAGATGGCTACTTCAACAACATGACCGCCTATTTCGAGGCGGCCACAGGCGCGGATGTGATCTATACCGGCTCGGACAGTTTCGAGCAGCAAATCGTCATCGATGCCGAGGCTGGTTCGGCCCCCAATGTTGCCGTATTCCCGCAGCCTGGTCTGGCCTCGATCATGGCGTCGAAAGGACAGCTGTCTCCACTGGGCGAAGACATGGCTGCCTGGGTTGGTGACAACTACGCCGCAGGTGATTCCTGGGTTGATCTGGGCACCTACAAAGACGCTGACGGCAACGACCAGATGTACGGCTTCTTCTACAATGTGAACGTCAAGTCTCTGGTTTGGTACAACCCCGAGAACTTCGAGGATGCCGGATATGAAGTGCCGACGACGATGGAAGAGCTCAAGGCTCTGACTGAACAGATCGTCGCCGATGGTGAAACGCCGTGGTGTATCGGCCTTGGGTCGGGTGCCGCAACCGGTTGGCCTGCGACCGACTGGGTCGAGGATATGATGCTGCGCACCCAGCCGCCCGAGGTTTATGACCAGTGGGTCACCAACGAGATTCCGTTCAACGACCCACGTGTCATTGCGGCAATTGACGAATTCGGTTGGTTTGCGCGCGATGATGCCAAAGTCTCCGGCGGTGCAGGTGCAGTTGCCTCTACCGATTTCCGCGACAGCCCCAAGGGCATGTTTGCCTCACCGCCTGAATGCTACATGCATCGTCAAGCGTCCTTCGTTCCGGCCTTCTTCCCGGAAGATGTCGAGTTCGGTCTGGATGCAGATTTCTTCTATATGCCGGCCTTTGCCGATAAGGACTTGGGTAACCCGGTTCTGGGTGGCGGTACATTGATGGCTGTGAGCAATCCCTCCGACGCGACGACGGCGTTCATGGAGTTCCTCAAACAACCTATCGCGCATGAGATCATGATGGCGCAGACCGGCTTCCTGACACCGCATAAAGGCGTCAATACCGAAGCTTATAAGGATGACACGCTGCGCGGTCTCGGCGACATCCTGCTGGGCGCGACCACGTTCCGTTTTGACGGGTCGGACCTTATGCCAGGTGCTGTTGGTGCGGGCACGTTCTGGACCGGCATGGTTGACTACACCGGTGGCAAATCCGCCGAAGAGGTCACGGGTGAGATTCAGTCCTCCTGGGATGCCATCAAGTAATCTGACAACCCTTTGGGCATCCCGCACGCCGGGGTGCCCATGCCTGTCGCCGCGAGGGAGGATAGCATGCATCCGGCAATTCAAGGCCTGCTGACGATCGCCATTGGTGTATCGGGATGTGTGGGCTACTTCTACCTATCCAATCAGGTGCTGGACAAATTTCTGTTTCCAGCGCGTGGCCCAAATGCAGGGCGCAATATCAACCGCGCCAACATGATCCGGCCCTGGCTGTTTCTGTTGCCCGCCTTGCTCGCGCTGGGTGTGTATCTGGCCTATCCGGTCGTCGAGACACTACGTCTGTCGCTGACTGACCGCGTTGCGGGTGGCGGTTATGTGTGGGCCGGATTCGATAACTACGTGCAAATGGTTGCCGAACCCAAATTCTGGGAGGCGATGCGCAACAACATGCTATGGCTGATTGTGGTGCCCGCGATGTCCACTGCCTTTGGCCTGCTGGTTGCGCAGCTGACCGACCGCATCCGCTGGGGCAATGTCGCCAAATCGCTGATCTTCATGCCGATGGCAATTTCATTCGTTGGGGCATCGGTGATCTGGAAACTGGTCTACGATGCGCGGCCCATCGATCAGGATCAGATCGGCGTTCTGAACGCGATCTATATCTTCTTCGGCGGAACCGAGACGCACACTTGGCTGACGCTTCCGTTCTGGAACAACTTCTTCTTGATGGTCGTTCTGGTCTGGATTCAAACCGGCTTTGCCATGGTAATCTTATCGGCCGCCCTGCGCGGTATCCCGGAAGAGACCATCGAGGCCGCCATTTTGGACGGGGCCAACCCGTTCCAGATCTTCTTCAAGATCAAAGTGCCGCAGATCAAAACCACGATTATGGTTGTCTGGACCACCATTACAATCGTGGTTCTCAAGGTCTTTGACATCGTTTTTGCCATGACCAACGGCCAGTGGGAGACGCAGGTTCTGGCCAATTACATGTATGACAAAATGTTCCGCGCCAATGACTGGGGCGTGGGGTCGGCCTCGGCCATGGTGATCATGTTGCTGGTCACTCCGATCCTTGTCTGGAACGTGCGCAATGCGCGCAAAGAAATGCAGTAGGAGGTTGGGGATATGAGCGATATTGCAGGAACCCGGCCAGCCCTTCGCTGGGTTGTACATGCCTCGGTAGTCTTTCTTGTCGTGCTTTGGGTGTTCCCGACGCTTGGCTTGTTGATCTCGTCGTTCCGAACGGGGGATCAGATTTCCAGCAGCGGCTGGTGGCGGGCTTTGTTTCCGTCGGAACAGAACCTGACTCTACGCGCTGCCGGGCCAGACGCGCAGGTCTCAACCGACGGGATGTATGTAATCGAAGGTAATGTCTTTGAGGGTGAAAGCGCCTCGGACATCAGCAGATGGGGGGTCAACTCTCGGGCCATCGATGCCTTTGCCCCTGGCGAAACGGCCGAGCTGCGCCGCGGCGGAACGATCACGGTTCAGGCCAACGGCGACTACCGGATGGAGAACACGGAGGAGTTTTCTGGCAATCGCGGTCCCCGAGTGTTTGTAACCACCACCCTGCCGCCCGAGTTCACGACCGAGAATTACGCCCATGTTCTGTTCAATGCGAACAGTTCCGACAGCATGGCTAAGGCGTTTTTTAACACGTTGACGGTGACGATACCGGCGACGATCATCCCAATCCTGGTCGCGGCCTTTGCGGCTTACGCGCTGGCTTGGATGGATTTCCCGGGGCGGGCATTGTTGATCGCCGCCGTTGTTGGCCTGTTGGTGGTGCCGTTGCAGCTGGCTTTGATCCCGCTGCTGAAACTGCACCTCAATATCGGGATCGGCAAAGGATATCTGGGGGTCTGGATGGCCCATACCGGGTTTGGGATGCCATTGGCGATCTACCTGTTGCGTAACTACATGGCCGGATTGCCACGCGATCTGATCGAAAACGCGCGGGTGGATGGGGCCACGGAGTTCCAGATCTTCACCAAACTCATCCTGCCGCTCAGCTTTCCAGCGCTGGCATCCTTTGCGATCTTCCAGTTCCTCTGGACATGGAACGATCTGCTGGTTGCCAAAGTGTTCCTGATCGACTCATCCGGTCAGACAACGGTGATGACCAACCGCATCGTCGAGCTGCTGGGTACGCGCGGCGGTAACTGGGAAATTCTTGCCACGGCGGCCTTCGTATCGATTGCCGTTCCGCTGGCTGTCTTCTTCGCAATGCAAAAATACCTGGTCCGGGGCCTGTTGGCCGGATCTGTCAAATAGAGGCGTCTGATGAACGTGCAGAACACCACAGAACTTTCCAAAGCAACCAAAGTGTCGTCCGAGTGGTGGCGCGGTGGGGTGATCTATCAGATCTATCCGCGCAGCTTTCAGGATAGCAATGGCGATGGCATTGGCGACCTGAAAGGCATCACGCAACGGCTCGATTACATCGCATCGCTTGGCGTGGATGCGATCTGGATATCGCCGTTCTTCAAATCTCCGATGAAGGATTTTGGCTATGATGTCAGTGACTATCGGGACGTGGACCCGATGTTTGGCACTCTGGCCGATTTTCAGGAGCTTCTGGACAAGGCGCATGCCAAGGGACTGAAGGTCATGATCGATCTGGTCCTGTCGCATACGTCGGATCAGCACCCTTGGTTCAGTGAAAGCCGTGCCAGCCGAGACAATCCTAAATCCGATTGGTTCGTCTGGGCCGACCCCAAGCCCGATGGGACGCCGCCGAACAACTGGCTGTCGATCTTTGGCGGTTCGGCCTGGCAATGGGATTCTCGCCGTCTGCAATATTACCTGCATAATTTCCTGAGTTCGCAGCCCGATCTGAATTTCCATTGCCGTGAGGTGCAGGATGCCCTGCTGGATATGGCGCGGTTCTGGTTGGAACTGGGGGTTGATGGATTCCGTCTGGATACGATCAACTTTTACTTTCACGACAAGGACCTGCGGGACAACCCAGCCCTTTCGATCGAGCAACGCAATGCCTCGATCGCGCCAGCCGTAAACCCCTATAATCACCAAAACCATCTGTATTCCAAAAGCCAGCCGGAAAACATCGCGTTTCTGGAGCGCCTGCGCGCCTTGACGAATGAATACGAGGGCCGTGCCTGTCTGGGTGAGATCGGCGACGCGCAGCGTGGGCTTGAGATTATGGGAGAATACACCACCGGCGATAAGCGGATGCACATGTGCTACGCGTTCGAGTTTCTTGAGAAACGGGTGCTGACGGCAAGCTATGCCAAGCAGGTTTTTGACCAATTATCCGCAAAGGCGCGGGATGCCTGGCCCTGCTGGGCGTTTTCGAACCACGATGTTGCGCGCCATGCGTCGCGCTGGGACCTCAGTGACGCTGCCGCCCGGCAATATGCGGTGCTCATGATGTGTTTGCGCGGTTCGGCCTGCCTGTATCAGGGCGAGGAGTTGGGCCTGCACGAAGCGGATGTTCCGTTCGAGAAGCTGCAAGACCCGTATGGCATCGAATTCTGGCCTGAATACAAAGGGCGTGACGGTTGCCGCACACCCATGGTCTGGGTGTCACAGGATGAGCAATCCGGGTTCAGCGCAGGCGAGCCCTGGTTGCCGGTCAGTGCTGCACAGGCCGAACAGGCTGTCGACCGGTTAGACGCTGATCCGCAATCGATGCTCAACCATTATCGCCGTGCCATTGCTTTGCGCCAAGCGCATCCGGCGCTGGCGACCGGTGAACAGGCACAGATGGAGCAGACCAGAACGGTTCTGACCTTCCTGCGTGAAAATGAGACTGAACAGGTGTTTTGCGCCTTCAATCTGGGATCGGAGGCTGCGGAAATCTCGCTGCCTCAGGGCCACTGGCACGCCATTGGTCAGGATCTGGGTGCGGTTGTAGGAGAAGGCCAGATCACGCTGGATGCCGCGCAATTCTGCCTGATGGTCAGGGGAAAGGGATAAACCATGTCTGAACTCAAACTGACGGATGTTGCCAAATCCTATGGCCCCATTGATGTCCTGAAACATATCGATCTGGATATCGATCAAGGTGAACTGATTGTCTTTGTCGGTCCTTCGGGCTGTGGGAAATCAACGCTGCTGCGGATGATCGCCGGGTTGGAAAAAATCACTGGCGGCACGCTGGAAATTGAAGGGCAGGTCATGAACGATGTTCCGCCTGCCCAGCGCGGCATTGCCATGGTGTTCCAAAGCTACGCGCTTTACCCGCATATGACCGTGCGCGAAAACATGGCTTTTGCCCTGAAGATCGCCAAGATGCCTGCGTCGGAGATTGATGCCTCGGTCGAGCGTGCCGCGCAGATTTTGCAGCTCGAACCATTCCTGGATCGTCTGCCCAAGGCTTTGTCAGGTGGCCAGCGCCAGCGCGTTGCCATTGGCCGCGCGATTGTGCGGGACCCCAAGGTCTATCTGTTTGACGAGCCGCTTTCGAACCTCGATGCCGCTCTGCGCGTAGCCACCCGGATCGAAATCGCACGTCTGAAAGAGGCGATGCCAGACAGCACAATGATCTATGTGACCCATGATCAGGTGGAGGCGATGACATTGGCCAGCCGCATCGTGGTGCTGGCCAACAAAGGCATTGCACAGGTCGGCACGCCCTTGGAATTGTACGAGACACCGGACAACGAGTTCGTTGCGCAATTCATCGGATCGCCCTCGATGAACCTGCTTCCGGGACGGATCACCGGCACCGGGGCCACCACCAACATCGCGCTGGCGTCCGGCGGCACTGCGGTTTCGTCGATCCCGACCGAAGCCAGCGATGAAGGGCGCGAGGTGAATATTGGCGTTCGTCCTGAAGATTTTGTGCTGACCGAGGACTCTCCGATCCTGACCGGAACCGTGGATTTCACCGAAGCCCTGGGCGAGGTGACGTTGCTTTACTTCGAGAAATCCGAGGGGGTTGAGTCGGTCATCGCCAAACTACCCGGTGTCCAGCGCAATTTGCGTGGTCAGTCCGTATCGGTGACTGCGGCACCGGAAAAGGTGCATCTGTTCCACAATGGCGTGTCGATGCGCCGGCATTCAGCCTGATCTTGCAACGCATCCCAGCAGCGCGCTGATTTTGGGTGCCGATGCAGTTTTATAGTGCCAGATCATGCGCATTGGAGTGAGGTGTTGGCACACGCCTTCACTGTCGATTTCAAGCATGTGCCCATTAAAGCTGCCAAGATCTATTGAGTCACCGCACTTGAGCGCTTTTTGCGCTAATTGATTCGAAGAATCGGTGCGGATCGAGGCGTCTGGCCGCTGCACGATCACAATCTGATATTTATTATTTATTTTCAAGGACTTATATTGAGAGATAGCGTGATGGTGGGATGGCCCATGCGAGCGCCAAACCTTTATCAAGGCTGCAATACCCCTCATTTTTCACAACACATAAGTATCTTGTTGGTCCTTTCACAATCACAGCCTAAGGTGAGGCCGTCCGGCGTATTTTCGTACCCGGAAGCAAAAGAAGCAGGACGGGGTTGCAAACTGGACTTATTGAAATTTCCAACTGTCACTTTTGAGCTGACAGCTCTGCCGTGAAGTTCTGGCCTGCAATCAAAACAAAAAAACTAACGACTAACCATGGGAGATACAAAATGGTCGATCGGAAAAATCTTTCCAGACGTACGGTGTTGAAAGGCGCAGGCGCTGCTGCTTTGGCGGCCCCGCTTTACAGCAAAACTGCGCTCGCATCGTCGGGCGAAATCAACATTCTGATGTGGTCGGACTACCTGCCACCCAGCTTCATTCAAGAGTTTGAAACGCTGACCGGAATCAAAGTGAACTATACCGGTATCGGATCGAACGAAGAAATCATCAACAAGATGAAGGCCACCAAAGGTCAGGGCTTTGACATCGTGTCGCCCACTAACAACCGCTCGCTTCAGTGGGAACCGCTGGAACTTCTGCAGCCATTCGACATGAATAAGGTGCCGGTTGATCTGGTGAACCCGGCGATGGCGCAAATTGGTACGGATGCGTGGAACTTTGGCGACAGCGGTGCGCATTGGCTGCCGCATATCTGGGGAACGGAAGGTATCGCTTACCGCACCGACCTGTGGCTGCCAGAAGGTGATGCGCCATCTTACGGCGATGTCTGGTCCGAAGCGAACGCAGGCAAAACCATGGGTCGCGCGCATTCGATGATGCTGGGTGCAGGTCTTTACATGGAGCGCGCAGGCGAGATGGAGCCCGGTTCAGTCTGGGCGGCTTATGGTGACGAAGACACTATGCGCAAGGTCTGGGGCCAGATCACCGACTGGTGTGTTGCCCGCAAAGATCGGATCAAACTGATCTGGAACGACGCCGACACCCAAAAGAACGGTCTGCTGAACGAAGGTGTGGTCGTCGGCCAAACCTGGGATGGTCCGCCGCTGGCGCTGAAATCTGCAGGCGAGCCGGTGCATTATCAGGCACCGATCGAGGGTGCGATGGCTTGGGTTGACGGTATCTCGATGCCGACGGGTGCGCAGAACGTTGAACAGGTTTATGCCTTTATCGACTTTGCCTATCAGGCGAAACCGGCGGGCGTTGCGATTGACAGCCATGGCTACAACTCGCCTGTTTTGGGTGCCGACCAGTATTCGGGTGACACCTACAAGAAGAACTTTGCAGAAGCCTATCCGGGTGACTCGCTGGCCAACCTTAACCCTTGGCCTGCCGAAGCACCCTGGTATGCGGAAACGCGGACCGAGTTCGTCAACAAGTTCAAAAGCGCCTGATCGCGTCACATCTGGTCCCTCGCCAATCGGCGAGGGGCTAACCCCTGAGCGCCATAAAGGCGCGTCAGGCCCTATCAGGGTGCGAGCATCATGCGCGCCAGTCGGAGATATCTAAGATGAGTGCAGGGGTCGGAGTAGATCTGGAAAACCTGTGGATCCGTTTTGGCGATTTTGTCGCCGTACGAGATGCCAATGTGAACATCAACGGGGGCGATTTCTTTTCGTTCCTTGGCCCCTCGGGCTGTGGCAAGACCACGATCCTGCGCGCGGTTTCGGGGTTTTTGGACCCCAGCGAAGGCAAGGTTCTGATCGGTGGCAACGACATGCGCGGCATCGGGCCGAACAAGCGCCCGACCGCTCTGATCTTTCAGAACCTCGCGCTGTTTCCCTTGATGAAAGTCTGGGAGAACATCACCTTTTCGATGGAGATCAAAGGCGCCAGCGCCGCAGAACGCCGCAAGCGCGCGGATGAGCTGCTGGACTTGATTGCTCTGCCGGGGCAGGGCGACAAGCTGCCAAGTGAGCTTTCCGGTGGTCAGCGCCAACGGGTTGCCATCGCGCGCGCGCTTTGCGCGGAACCTGATGTTTTGCTGCTGGACGAACCGCTTTCGGCGCTGGACCTGAAGCTGCGCCAACATATGCGGACGGAGCTGCGCGAAATTCAGCAGCGCGTCGGCATTACCTTTATCTACATCACTCATGACCAAGGCGAAGCGCTGACTATGTCGGACAATATCGCCGTCATGCGCGCAGGAGTGATCGACCAGATCGCAGATGGCAAGACCATTTACAACGATCCCAACACGGCTTTTGCGGCTTCTTTTGTCGGCGAAAACAATGTGTTCCGTGGTAAGATCAAGCAGCTCATGGGCAATGAGGCGATGATCGCGACCAACCGGTCCGGCGATCTGGTTGCGCGCATCTCGACCGCAAATCAGGGCAAGCTGAAAGAGGGGGACGACGCAATGATGTTTGTCCGGCCCGAGGCGTTTGCCATCGCGGCTGAAGGAAGCACCGGCAATCATTTCGTGACCGCGCAGGTGAAGCACGAAGAATTTGAAGGCAATGTCTTCAACATCTTCACCGAAGGCGATGGCGGTAAAGAGATCAAAGTCTCGCTGCCCAACCTAGGTCAGTCCTTCGAAGATCACACCGGCCAGATGATCACGCTGGAATACGAGACCCGCAACGCGGTTCTGGTTCCAGCGGGTGAACTGGCGGCAGAGTAAGGGGTCAGACAGATGCCCCAGTTTCTGAAAGACTTCTTCAACCGCAATGGCACCGGCATGGGGTTGTTGATCCTGGGTCTGGTCCTCTTCTGGACCATCGGCCTGATCATTCTGCCTCAGCTGTCGATGCTGGACTTCTCATTCCGTCCGAACCTGCCCCCGCCCGAGATCGGTGGGCCCAAGGACGTCTATACGCTGGAGAACTATAAATACCTGATCTACGGGCCAGAAGGTGGTAGCCAGGATTACAACGCAGTCGACCTAAGGGTGTTTTTCCGCACGCTGCTGGCGGCGGTCTGCGTGACGATCTTTAACCTGATCATCTGCTATCCGATTGCCTATTATCTGGGTCAATCCAAGGGCAATCACATCCGCATCTTCGCGATCATGCTGATTATTCCCTATTGGATCAACGAGATCCTGCGGGCTTTTGCGCTGCGGATTATCTTCGGTGAAACCGGCGTGCTGAACACTCTGTTCATGGGTCTGGGCATTTGGGATGTGCCGTTTGACTTCATCCGCAATGACATCGCGCTCTATGCGGGCCTTGGCTATGCCTACATCCTGCTGATGATCTTCCCGATGTATAACGTGATTGAGAGCCTCGATGGTAACCAGATCGAGGCTGCGCGCGATCTGGGTGCCCCCTGGTGGCGCATTCACTGGCGCGTTGTCATTCCCTATGCCAAGCCAGGGATCAGTTCCGGCTGTACGATGGTCTTCATGCTGAGCGCCGGTGCGCTGGCCGCGCCGCAGATCTTGGGCGGGCCGTCCAGTCTGTGGTTCACGCAACTGATCTATCAGCAATTCAACGACAACAATGACTGGCCGCAAGGGGCCGCCTACGCCATCGTGCTTCTGGTGACCTGTATCCTGTTCGTGCTGGCTGTGATGCGCCTGTTCAAGGTGAATATGGGGGATATCGGGAAATGAACAATTCCTTCCTCCGCATAAGCATCTGGGTCTATCTGGCAATCTTCTTCCTGTACCTGCTGGGGCCGCTGGTGATCATGTCGGTCACGGCTTTCAACTCTCCCAGCTTTCCAAGGATGAGCCCGTGGGAATGCCTGACCTTCCAGTGGTTCGGAGAGCTGTTTCAGGATCAACGCATTCTGAACGGCATCAAGAACTCGCTGATCATTGGGGCCGGTACGGTAGTGCTGTCGGTTGCGATGGGGCTGGCGGGTGCGTTGATGCTGACGCAGATCTGGCCCAAGCTGCGCGCGACCTATTACACGGTCATCATCGCACCGATCCTGATCCCAGGCGTGGTTCTGGGTATCTCGACGCTGGTGTTTTGGGATCGGATCAACCGCATGCTAGGGCTTGGGGCGGATAGCTTCCTGTCAAACGGCATCTTCCTGACGGTGATCGGCCAATCCACCTTTATCGCCAGCTATTGCATGCTGGTGCTGGTGGCGCGGTTGCAACGCTATGACATCGCGCTGACCGAGGCGGCCCTGGACCTGGGTGCCAGCCATGCGCAAGCGTTTCGTAAGATACTGCTGCCTTTCATGCGCCCGGCGATTGCATCAGCGGCGGTGCTGGCGTTCCTCGCGTCGTTCGAGAACTACAACACCACCACATTCACCTTTGGTGAATACCCGACGCTGACCATTGAGCTGGCCCAGAAGGTACGGTACGGTATTACGCCCTCGATCTCGGCCTTGGCCTTTATCATCGTGGCGCTGACTGTGTTCTTTGCCCTGCTGAACGAAGCCAAGCTGAAACGTCAGGAACTGGTCGCAGCAGCGCGCAAAAACGCCACTGTGGAAGAACTGGCAGGCAAGATCAAATTGCCCGGCTTCTTCTCGGGCAATATGGCTGCGGTTCTGGTTGTGGTGTTTGCGGTGGCGACGATCACTGTAGTTGGCACCGCCACCGCCTATGATCCGGGCCAATGTATCGCGGATGTGCGCGCGCAAAAGCAGTTGGAGGCTGAACAGCGTATCCAGCAGCTGCGTCAGGAACGCGAAGAGCGTCGCAAACAGCGCGAGGCGGAAGAGGCCGAGCAAGGCGGCACCCAAACCGCACCGAAGCCGTCAAACAACAGCGGTTTTGGGAATGTCTTTGCCCCCAACACGCTAGGTGGGGATGATGACGGGAGCGGTGACGAAAGCTCGGACACTGAAAGCCAGCCGTCGAACAACAGTGGGTTTGGAGGGGTTTTTGATCCCAACAGCTTGCAAAACGACTAGGCTGGGGTCCTAAAAAATCATGCGACCGCCCGAATGGATTTACGTCTGTTCGGGCGGTACGCGTTTCAGGATCGCCACATCGCACCCCGCGATCTTGTGCCCGTCCCACTCTACCGTTTTGGCGTTATAGTTGATCAGGAATGTGTGCTCTGAGGTGTCGCGGCGGCGCAGCCCTTCGGGCATTGGCGCAAGGGTCAGGCCGGTTTGTTCTGCGGCCATCGCAATAATACGGTCCCAAAGCTGGGTATCCGGGAACCCGGCCAAATACCACAGTCCGCCTTCGCCTTTCAGCGTGGGGCTGCCATCCTCGAAATTCAGCACATCCGTGGCGTTCCCCGTCAGTCGTTCGATCCAATGCTGCGCGGTGCCGCCTCCAGCCACGGGCCGGTGTATGTTGGGCGGAACTGTCTCGACCAACTCCACATCGCAATCCAAACCTGCCAAGCCGGGCCGTCCGGTTGTGGGGATCTGAAATTCATGGGTAATTGCTCCGCTGCGGGGGCCGAGGATGGCAAGATCGCAAGCATCTGTCAGGCGCTGTTCCAGATCATCCTCCACCGTTGCCAGACCCGGTGCCAGGATCAGTTTGTAGCCCTTTGGAATGTCTTTTGCCGACACAATGTCTACCGAAAGCCCGGCGCGCCGCAGGGCACGGTAGGCCGAGAACACAAGCCGGAAATAGTCAAACCCGGCCCCCTGCGGGTGTGTGGTCCAGGCCCAGTCCGAGGCATAGTCGAACAGAATGGCAACCTGTGCTTGCTGCTGTTCTACCGTGCCTAACGCCGTCAGATTATCGGCTGTCTGGCGCGCTTCGGCCATCGCAGGCGCATCCGCATTGTTTGAAGTCAACAGGCCCGCATGCATCTGTTCCTGCGCAAAGGGGGCCTGACGCCAGCGGAAATAGCTGACCACCTCGGCCCCGTGCGCCACAGCCTCAAGCGACCATAGGCGGACCATTCCTGGCAGGGGGGCCGGGTTGTAAGGGGCCCAATTCACCGGGCCGGGCTGTTGTTCCATCACCCACCAGCGCCCGTGCCCGACTGTGCGATACAGGTCATGGTGAAACGCCTGCATATCGGGATCACCCTGTTGCAGATATCTGGTCTTGTGGTCCAGATCATCCTCCAGCCGATCCGAAAGGAACCCGATCGGATAGCTGTCCCAGGTGGCGATATCCAAATCAGCCCCGACATCAAAATGATCAAACTCCAACACGCGGCCCATGTAATTGTGCAGCAAGGGTGCATCGGTCAGCGGCCTAAGCACATCGACCTGAGCCTTGTTGAATGCCACAACCTGATCCGAGCTGAAACGACGGAAGGCGAGCACATGAGCCGGATTTGGGTCGGTCACTGTCAGGTTGGGCAGATCGATTTGGTCGAAGTGGTTATACTCCATCGACCAGAACACATTGCCCCACGCTTCGTTTAGCGCTTCAATTGTGCCGTACTGATCTGCCAGCCACTGCCGAAACGCACCTAGAGCAGGGGCGCTGTAGCTGAGCGTTGTTTCATGGCAGCCATATTCATTGTCGATCTGCCAGGCCGCGATATGCGGATTTTGCCCGTAGCGTTCACCCATGATCTGGGCAATGCGGGCGCAGTCGTCGATATAGCCCGCATGGCTGAAACAATAATGTCTGCGCGACCCAAATTTACGTGGCTGCCCTTGTACATCGACCGCAAGCATGTCGGGATGTTTGTCCAACATCCAGCGGGGTGGCGTGGCCGTCGGTGTGCCAAGAACCACCTTCAACCCTGCCGCGCCCAGTGTTTCGATTGCGCGGTCCAGCCAGTCGAACTGCATATTGCCGGGCTGCGACTCCATCCGGCTCCAAGCGAATTCACCGATCCGGACCCAGCGCAGGCCGGCCTCAACCATGCGCGCGGCATCTTCGGCCCAAACAGCCTCGGGCCATTGTTCGGGGTAATAGCAAACGCCAAGTTCGGGTTTCATAAAAGGACTCTGTGCTCTGTCTGACCTTGCCCTGCATTCGGGGCAACGAAGGTCATTCCGTTTCTGGGTTGGTCTCGAAGTGTCTCAGCATTTAGCCCTTCGCGGGCCGTTGTGCAGAAAAGCGTGCTCAAATCGTCGCCGCCGAAGGCGGGGCACGAAGTATGAGCGGCGTCAAATGTCACCGCGTGCTGAAACTGCCCCGAAGGATCATAGCACGCAACCCGCGCCGCGCCCCATTGTGCGATCCAGATATGGCCCGCTGCGTCGACAACTGCGCCATCCGGGTTCAATGCCTCTTCGCGGAAATCCAGAAAAACCGAAGCCTCACCCTCAGGCCAACCGGTTTCAGGGTCCAGTCCCCAACGCATGACCTGCTGTGTCGTCGTATCGGTATAGTATGCGCAAGAGCGGTCGGGCGCGAAGCAGATCGCGTTTGAGATCGTGACGTTTGGAACCAGACGGCGCAGCTCACCCTGCCAAAACCGATAGATCGATCCGGCATGTGGTTCGGCCTGTTTGCCCATGGTTCCAATCCAGAACCCGCCCCACGGATCAGCGCGCCCATCATTGGAGCGGGTAATGGGGTTATCCGCTTCCAACGGGCAGACGTGCTTCTTCTCACCGTTGGTTAGCGAAAATCGCCACAGCCCAGTCTCGGATGCGATCAGCAGAGTATCTTTATCTACCCAACCCGCTGCCGACACATGCTCCGCGAAATCCCAGCTGTTTTGTTCGTCTGCCTCGCGGGTCATCAGACGTTTGTTGTTGATATCAAACCAAAAAAGCTGCTGCCTTTCCGGGTGCCATAAAGGCCCTTCCCCCAAATCACAGGGGCGATTGTCAAATACCTGACTCATCCGATGGCCGAGTCATAAGCGCTGACGATCTGTTGCGCGCGGTCGGCAATTTCAGAGAGGCTCATACCCGGCTTGTAGAGTGCCGAGCCGATGCCAAACCCATCCGCACCAGCGGCGATCCAGTCGCCGAAGTTCTCAGGCCCCGCACCGCCGACAGCGTAGACCAGCGTGCCCTTTGGCAAGACCGGGCGCAGCGCGGCCAAGCCCGATGTCCCGGCCATCACGCCGGGGAACAGTTTTAGCCCGGTCGCACCTGCCTTCAGCGCCGCAAAAGCTTCGGTGGGGGTGAAGACGCCCGGCCAGCTTTGCATGTTCAATTCTACGCTGCGCGCAATCACTTTGGCATCGTAGTTTGGTGAAACAATCAGTTTGCCGCCCACACAGGCAACGTCTTCGGCCTGTTCGACAGTCAGGACTGTCCCCGCGCCAACCAGCGCTGTGTCTCCGAAGGTCGAGGCCAATTGGCCGATGCTGTCCAGCGGGTCGGGCGAGTTCAGAGGCACTTCGATCCGGTCGATACCGGCTTCGATGATGACACGCCCAACCGCTTCTGCCTCGGATGGTTGCAAGCCACGTAGAATAGCAATGATCGGGCGACTCATGCGGTTTGCCTCGTCAGGTTGCGGGCCTGCGCCAACCCGGCCAGGGTGACCTCTGTGGCATCGGCGGTTTCGACAAATGCGCCCTGTTGTTGCAGGGCTTGCGCATAGATATTGGCGACCTGATCTGCACCGATGATGGCCAGTTGTTGACCCAGCCAATAGGCTCGCGTGGCGGCTAGTTCGGCGCCAATCAACAGGCCGGACAGCCGCGCCCGCGCGATAGCCCCGTCCTGCCCTTGCAACAGGTCAGCGGCACGCAGACCAAACAGGCGACCTGCCAGGTTTTCGGGCTTTGACAGCGTGTCTGCTAGCGCCTCAGCATAGGCCGTATCGTCCCATCCTTCGCCGACTGAGTGTCTCAGCACCGATTGCCCGCGCAGCAGCTCGAACATCTCTCCGGTCATGAACGTGCGAAAGCTGACCACCTCGCCCGCGCTGAGTTGCACCCATTTGGTGTGCGTGCCGGGCAGGCACAAAACCCCATCCCAATTGGGTCGTGCAGCCAGAAAGCCGGCGATTTGCGTCTCTTCGCCGCGCATGACATCTGGCGGGGTGGTCTGTTTCAGGCCGGGTACAACAAAGGCGCGAATGCGGGGGTCTGTGTTGGGCACCCGAACCGGGACACTCGCCACCGGCTCTGCTGGTACGGCGGCATAAGGGGCCTCGACCCAGCCTTGCCGCGCTCCGACCATGCCGCAGGCGATGACATCAACCGGAGCATCGCCCAGCCATCGGTCGACTATTGATAAGAGCGCGGTCTGGAACCCACCTTTGGCCACGCGCGACATGCCCTGATCGGACTGCGCCCGGTCCACGACACTGTCGCCCTGCATGGCCCAAGCCCGCAGGTGAGAGGTCCCCCAATCGACAGCAATCCACTCCGCCTTCATATCCTCACCCCGATACCACAACGCCACCATCGACGGCCATGCATTGCCCGGTCATGGCACGGCTTGCGTTTGAGGACAAAAAAAGCGTTGGGGCAATCATGTCCTCTGGTGTCAGATGTTCCTTGAGGCATTGGCGGTCCAGATGGGCAGCAAGATCCTCGGGCGTGGCCCACATATCCAGTTGTTTTTGCGTTAGAACCCAACCGGGCGCCAGAGCGTTCACGCGGATGTTTTGCGGGCCCAATTCGCGCGCCAGCGACCGTGTCATGCCGGTGATGCCCGCGTTCGAGGTCGTGTAGATCGGATAGCCCGCGTTGCCCATGATATAGCTGATCGAGCTGAAATTGACGATCGCACCGCCTTTGTCCTGCATCTGGCGTGCTGCCTCCTGGCAGGCAAAATAGTAGGCTTTGAGGTTCACCTCAATCATCCAGTCCCAGAACTCGGTGGTGCACTCTTCAAGCGAATGACGTTTGTCATTGGCCGCATTGTTGATCAATACATCCAGTGGACCATGTGCCTCGGCTGCCTTTTGCATCGTTGCGTGCAGCAGTTCTGTGTCGGTCATATCACCCTGCATAAACAGCGGCGCGCGCCCGTGTTTCTCGCGCATCTCCTCGACAAAGGCGCTGGCGTCTGAGCGGCCGATGAAGGCCACGTTCGCCCCATGCGCGAGGAACCCATCGGTCAGCGCCGCACCAACGCCGGAGCCTCCGCCGGTGATATAGACCGAGGCCCCGTTTAGATCGTGGAATGTAGCGGGTTGGGTCATCAGTGGCTCTCTCTGGTCACAAGGCGAGTGTCTTTGCCGACAAGGAAATCAAGGTCCGCGCCCTGATCGGCTTGCAGCACATGGTCGACATAGAGCTTCGCGTAGCCGCGCGTGTAATGCGGATCGTCCGGTTGCCATGCTGCGCGGCGGGCGTCCAGTTCTGTTTCATCGACCAGCAGTTCCATCTCGCCCTTGCTGGCCGAGATACGGATGCGGTCACCGGTTTTGATCAGCGCCAAGGTGCCACCGGCCTGCGCTTCGGGGCTGACGTGCAGGATGACGGTGCCATAGGCGGTGCCCGACATGCGGGCGTCGGAAATGCGGATCATGTCGCGCACGCCTTCTTTCACCAGCTTTGCCGGGATCGGCATGTTGCCAACCTCAGGCATGCCGGGATAGCCCTTTGGCCCGCAGCCCTTCAGGACCAGAATGGTCTCGGGTGTCACCGGCAGGTCGTCTCGGTCAATATTGGCTTTGAGGTCTTCGATGCTCTCAAACACATAGGCCACGGCCTCGGTTTCGAGCAGTTCGTCTGTGGCCGCCGAAGGCTTTACGATGGCCCCGTTTGGCGCAAGGTTGCCGCGTAGGACACGCAAGCCTGCAGCAGGTTTTACCGGATCGTTGAAGGGGCGGATGACGTCTGTGTTGAAGCATTCAGCCCCTTCATAGTGAGCCGAGATATCCTTGTTCAGAACCGTCTTGGCCGGTCGCAGGAAAGACTTGAGTTCGTTCAGAACCACCGGCACGCCGCCTGCATAGCAGAAATCCTCCATCAGGTACTTGCCCGAAGGCATGCAATTGACCAGAAGTGGGATTTCCGAGCCGATTTCGAAGTCCTTCAACGTCAGGTCCACGCCAACCCGACCCGCCAACGCGAGCAGGTGAACCACCGCGTTGGTGGAACCTCCAACGGCTGCGTTGGCGAGGATGGCATTCTCAAACGCCTCTTTGCTCAGAATGTCGGATGGTTTGAGGTCTTCATCCACCATCTCGACAATCCGCTTGCCGGTCAGATGCGCCAGCGCCATGCGGCGGGCGTCGACGGCGGGCAGGGCGGCGTTGGTGGGCAGGGACATGCCCATCGCCTCGACCAATGAGGCCATGGTGGATGCGGTGCCCATGGTCATGCATACCCCGGCGCTGCGGGACATCCCGGATTCGGCGTTCATGAAGTCCTGCAGGGTCATCTCTCCGGCCCGGACGGCCTCGGAAAACTTCCAGACATCGGTGCCGGAGCCGATGTCCTTACCGCGATATTTGCCGTTCAGCATCGGTCCTGAACTGACGACAATCGAGGGCAGATCGACTGACGCCGCACCCATCAACTGCCCCGGTGTGGTCTTGTCACAGCCGCCCAGCAGGACGACTCCATCGATGCCATAGGCGCGGATCGATTCCTCGACATCCATGGCCAGCAGGTTGCGAAACAGCATGGCGGTGGGCTTCATCTGGGTTTCGCCTAGCGACATGACCGGGAATTCGACCGGGAAGCCTCCGGCCTCCCACACCCCGCGTTTGACGCCCTCAGCCAGATCACGCAGGCCCGAATTGCACGGCGTCAGCTCCGACCAGGTGTTGCAGATGCCAATAACTGGACGCCCGTCAAAGGCGTGATCCGGAAAGCCTTGGTTCTTCATCCACGATCGGTGGATGAAGCCATCCTTGTCGAGTTTTCCGTACCAATGCTGTGAACGGCGTTTCTTCGTCATATGCGGGGCCTTTCAAGCGGCGCGAGCTGGGCGGCACCAATCAGGCAGCCAGTCGGCATGGGCCGTTAGCAGATCGGTGACAAGGCTGCGGATTTGCCGCAAGTCCAGTTCGGCGGCGGTGTGCGGGTCCATCATGGCGGCGTGATAGATGTGTTCGGGTTTTTGCTCAACCAATGCCCGCACCGTCAGTTCTTGTACATTGATCTGTGTCCGCATCAGCGCAATCAGCTGTGGCGGGATATCGGTAACCACCGAAGGCTGCACGCCGTTGCTGTCTACCAAACAGGGGGTTTCGACCGCGGCACCCAAGGGCAATTGTGGGATTTGGCCAGTGTTGGGCAAGTTGCCATAGGCCGCATAGGGCGCGTCGGTGACGATGGCGTTCATCAGGTCGGCGGCGAATTCATGGCTGCGGCAGACTTCGATATCCCGACCATCGGTCAGTGTCTTGGCTTGTTCTTTCCAGCTTGCAACCTGCTCGATGCAGCGGGTGGGGTATTCGTCCAGCGGGATCGAGAACCGCTCGATCAAATCTTCGCGCCCGTCCTTGATGAACCACGGAACGTATTCGGCAAGATGTTCCGAGCTTTCGGTGCAAAAGTAACCAAGATGATCCATTACCTCGTACCGCACCTTGTTCGGGCAGCGCGGCATCAACAGTGGAGTTTTGGGCAAGCGCCCGCTGGCATATCCTTGTCGCAGAGCCGGGTAAAGGTCGCGGCCCTGATGTTCCAGTTTTAGGAAGAACGCGACGTGATTGACGCCCGCGACCTTGTAGCGGAATTCTTCCTTGGGCAGGTCTAGGTCATGGGCCAGTTCCTCGACCGTGTTCTGGACCGAGTGGCAGAGGCCAACATGCTTCAGGGTCGGGAAACGTTCAGCCAGCGCCCAGGTGTTGATCGCCATCGGGTTTACGTATTGCAGTAGCGTCGCGTTGGGGCAGAGTTGCATCATGTCGCGCGCGACGTCCCACAGGACCGGAACCGTACGCAATCCGCGCATGATGCCACCAATACCCAGCGTGTCAGCGATAGTCTGGCGCAAACCGTATTGTTTTGGGATCTCGAAATCGGCGACCGTGCAAGGCGTGTACCCGCCAATCTGGAACGCGGTGATCACAAAATCCGCCCCGTCCAGCGCCACGCGGCGGTCGGTGTGTGTGGAAACGGTCGCGGCCGTGCCGACCGAGCGGATCATAGCGCGGGCCACGGATTCGCTTTCGGCCAGACGTTCGGGATTGATGTCCATCAGCGCGAAATGGCTATCGGCCAGCGCAGGGGTCAGCAGCGCGTCGCCCACGATATTCTGCATGAAGATCGTGGAGCCCGCACCAATGAAGGCGATCTTTGTCATTGAGGCAAACCTTTGGTTTGACGTTATTTTACGGCACCGAGGGTCAAACCCGCGATGAAGTGTTTTTGCATCAGGAAGAACATGGCCACCGGCGGCAGGGCTGCCACGATGGAACCGGCACTCATCAATTGATAGGCAGCGCGGAATTGCGCGTTAAAACTGGTGATACCTGCGGTGACAGGCTGACTTTCCGCGCCTTGGGTCAAAACCACAGCCCAGAAATAGTCGTTCCAGATGAAGGTGAAAATTAGCACGCTGAGCGCGGCAATTGCAGGCTTCATCAGCGGCAGCACAACGTACCAGAAAATGCGCCATTCACTGATGCCTTCAACCCTTGCCGCCTCGATCAACTCAAAGGGCAGTGCGCGGATGAAATTGCGCATGAACAGGGTACAGAACCCGGTCTGGAAGGCGATGTGGAACAGGACAAGACCTGTTTTGGTGTTGTAGAGGCCCAGTTCCAGCGTCAGGTCGCGAACTGGTACCATCAAGATTTGGAACGGTACAAAGTTGCCCGCGACGAACATGAAGAAGATCCAGATGTTCGATTTGAACTTGTAGATACCCAACGCGAACCCGGTCATGGTGCTAAGCGCGACGCAGCCGATCACCGTCGGGATTGTGATCAGGAACGAGTTCATCAGATAGCGTGGCATATCTGAATTGAAGAAGACCTGTCCGTAGTTGAACGCGCCTTCGAAACTGGATGGCATTCCCCAATAGTTGGCATTCGTAAAGTCAGCAGCGGGTTTGACCGAGAACAGGGCAACCGCCAGCAGCGGCCCTAGCCACAATAGCAACGCCAATGGCAGCATGGCCTGATAGGTTATCTGTGCCGCGCGGGGTTGTTTTTCGATGGGTTTGGGAAACATCTCAGTGCCCCTTTTCTTCGCGGTACATCGACCACAGGAAGTAGGCGATGAAGCAGAGCATAATCAGGAACAGGATCACCGCGATGGCAGCGCCGTAGCCCATGCGGAAACCGTACTCCGACAGAGCGACCTCGAACATATAGTAGGCCAGCACGCGGGACGACCCGAACGGCCCGCCCTGGGTCATGATCGAGATCAGGTCGAACGACCGCAGCGCGCCGATGATAGTGACAACAAAGGCGATGAAGGTCGCAGGGCGCAGTTGCGGAAGAATGATATGCCACAGCATCCTGCCGCCCTTTGCGCCGTCCAGCCGTCCGGCTTCGATCTGTTCAGGGTCGACGGCATTCAGGCCGGTCAGGTAGAGGATCATACAATAGGCCGTCTGCGGCCAGAGGCCTGCAAAAATGATGCCATAGGTCACAAACCTCTCATCGCCCAGCACGTTGAGAGGGCCCATGCCAAAGAAGCCTAGAAACTCGTTCAACAAGCCGAATGTCGGGTCATAGAACCATGTGAAAACAAGGCCAACGACAACCTGTGAGATAACGAAAGGAAAGAAAAACAATGACTTGTACAGTCGGATGCCCCAGACTGTCTGGTTCAGAAACAGCGCAATGAACAGGCCCGCCGGTATAGCAGCCAGATAAAGGATCAGCCAGATCAGGTTATTCTTCAGCGAGATGTAAAACGCATCCCGATCAACCCATTCCCAATACAGGTCCTCGTAGTTGCGAAAGCCAACATATTCGGCCGCGCCCAAACCGTCCCATTCATAAAGAGACAGGTTGAAGGACTGAAAGACCGGGATGATCACGTAGACCATAAAAAACAGCAGGCCGGGTGCCAGGAACAACCACGGTGCAATGCGCTGTTGGTTGCGGTGGAACCAGCTTTCCTGCTCTGGGGCGTTTGCGGCGATGGTCATGGCGGGATTCCGGGTTTGGTGGGATGAAGACGGGCCGACGCCCGCCTTGCGATTGTAATTATTTGGTAGGCCGGGCTTCAGCCCGGCCCGATCCGTTTAGTTGTCGTAGATGCGCTGGCGCGCACGTTCCAGCTTGGCCAGAACACGGTCGGCATTGTCCGGCTTGACCATGAACTCCTGGAAACCTTCCATCGACACTTTGGCCATTTCCGCAGGCGCGTCACGATCCCAGAACTGAGCAACGCCGCCTGGGCTGTTCGACGACAGCATGGTGAAGCCCTGCTGCAGGAACTTGTCGTCATCCACCGAGGATTGCGCATTTACAGGCAGCTGACCCAGGTTTGCACCATTGTTGATTTCGGTCTGTTCGTCCGCCGAAACAACGAAGCGCAGGAACTCGCGTGCGGCTTCCTTGTTCGAGGCGTTGGCCGGAATGTGGAAAGTGTCGGTCGGGGCGTCTTCTGCCAATTCGACATCGGGGTTGATGGCAACGAACTGATAGAAGTCCAGTTGATCATCAGTCAGGCCAGCCTCGCGCAGCGGCGCTACGGCAAAGTTGCCCATCAGGTACGCGGTGGCTTCCCCATTGACCATGAAGGGCAGGGCCTCTTGCCAGCTATAGGTCTGGTGATTGTCGATGAAGGCACCCATGTCGATCAACTGCTTCCAGTTGGCGAAGGTCTGCTTAACCCGGTCGTCTTCCCAGCTGATTTCACCATTGGCCAGCTGATTGTGGAAGTCATAGCCATTGGTGCGCATGTTCAGGTAGTCGAACCAACCACCAGCGGTCCACAGAAATTTGGTGCCGATGGTGTAACAGGCACGGCCCGAATCGACGATTTTCTGACAGTTTGCCAGCTCTTCTTCCCAGGTGGTCGGCTCGCTCAGGCCCAGCTCATCAAAGATGTCTTTACGGTAGTAAACACCCCACTGGTAGTAAGTATACGGCACGCCCCACTGCTTACCATCAATGGTCATCGCACCTTTGGTCGAGGCAAGGTTATCAGCAATCTCGGGCTCGGCCCAAAGGTCCGAGACGTCTTCGAACAGACCAGCTTCGACGTAAGGCTTCATGCGGTTGGCCGCGTACCATGTTGCCACATCAGGCGTGTCCGCCGTCAGGAAGTTGCGGATCTGGGTCTTGTAGGCTTCGCGGTCGATCACCGTGGTTTCGATCTCGAGCCCTGGGTGCTCGGCCGCAAACCGCTCGATCATCGCTTCCATGGTCGCACGGGGCGCCGGGTTCGATGTATCGAGGAAAATCCGCAGCTCGCCGGTCAGCTCGGCCGCAACGGGCGCTGCAAGTGCCACACTAGCTGCTAGAGCAGCCGCAGTGCGCTTGAACATGGAATGCATGGTTTCCTCCCTTAAGCTTCCATTTTGGTTTCATATATTGAAACCTAGTTTTATATATTGAAAACTACACATCGACTCGGCTAGTCTTGTCAAGACCCTCGTGAGGATGGAGAGGGTTAAACGGAGGAGATAACGCACCCGTGGCAGGTGACGGAACAATAGGCAAAGCATGTGATGTGCTGGATCAGGTGGCGTCGTTCGAACGCCCGGTTCGGTTTGCGGAACTGCTGGACCGCAGCGATTTTCCCAAGGCGACGCTGTACAGGTTTCTGCAAAGCCTGACCAATCAGGGCATGCTTTCCTACGACCCGGATCGGCAGACCTACACGCCCGGTTTGCGATTGGTTCGTCTGGCCCATGTGGCCTGGACGCAAAGCTCTTTGGCCCCGATCGCGCGGCCATTTCTGGATTCGTTGAGCCGGGAAACAGGCGAGACAGTGCATCTTGCACAGCTCGATTCCAGCCAGGTTTTGTATGTCGACAAACGCAACGCCGCGCAGCCGGTCGAGATGTATTCGCAGGCCGGCAAAGTCGGACCGGCCTATTGCACAGGCGTCGGCAAAGCGATGATGGCCTTTCTGGGAGAAGAAGCGCTGAACAAGGCCGTGTCGCAGCAAAGCTATCACCGTTTCACCGACAAGACGTTGACGTCAGAGCAGGCACTGCGCGCTGATCTGGACCGTATTCGCGCGCGTGGTTTTGCCGTCGATGACGAAGAACATGAGCCCGGCATCATCTGTATCGCTTGCCCGATCCTCACCGCCGGCGGGCGGATGCTGGGTGCGATTTCTGTGACTGGCTCAACCGACCGAATGAATTTCGAACAATTGGAAGCCTGGGTTCCCCGGGTTCGGCGCGTTGCCGAACAGATCGGGGCCGAGGCACAGGCGTGGCGGTTCCCCGAGACCCGCCCGAACACTCTGGAAGACAGGATGCAAGGGACATGACAGGTGTAACTCTGAACCAAGCGATCAAACGGTATGGCCAGACTCAGGTCATTCACGGCATTGATCTGCAGATCGAAGACGGAGAGTTCTGTGTGTTTGTCGGCCCCTCGGGTTGCGGCAAGTCCACGTTGTTGCGGATGATCGCCGGGCTTGAAGAGACTTCGGAAGGCCAAATTCATATCGGCGCACGCGAGGTGACCCATATGGATCCTGCCAAGCGCGGCGTGGCAATGGTGTTTCAGACCTATGCGCTGTACCCGCATATGACCGTGGCTGAGAATATGGGGTTCGGACTGCGCATGAACGGCGTGGCCAAAGGTGAGATCGACAAGAAGGTACAAGAAGCCTCGAACATACTGAAGCTGGATCAGTATCTGAAACGCAAACCCAAGGCCCTGTCCGGGGGGCAGCGTCAGCGCGTAGCGATTGGGCGCGCCATCGTGCGTGGCCCCGAGGTGTTTCTGTTTGACGAACCACTCTCAAACCTTGACGCCGAGTTGCGGGTCGAGATGCGGGTTGAGATTGCCCGCTTGCATCAGGAAATCGGCGCGACCATGATCTACGTGACCCATGATCAGGTCGAAGCGATGACCATGGCCGACAAGATCGTTGTGCTGCGTGATGGCCGGATCGAGCAAGTAGGCGCTCCGATGGACCTGTACCGCGACCCCGACAACCGTTTTGTGGCGGGTTTCATCGGCTCGCCCGCGATGAACTTCCTGGAATGCGACTATGCCGACGGCCATGTCACGCACCCCGCGTTGAGCCAGCCTTTGCCAGTCTCCGCATCGGTTCCCGCTGGCCTGAACAAGGTGACATTGGGTATGCGGCCCGAACATATCCAGATCGACCGTTCAGCCGAAACCTGTACAGTTGATCTGACCGAGGCGCTGGGTGGGGTCTCTTATTCCTATTTGCTGACGCCAAATGGCGACAAACTGATCGTCGAAGAACGCGACGATCAGCGCAGCTCCACCGGTGAGAAGGTTGGCATTACGGTCGATCCCGAACGGGTTATGGTGTTTGATCCTGAGACGGGGCTTCGGTTTAGGTAAGCCACTGTGACCTTTCGGCACCTCTGAGGCGCAATCGGTCGGGCGCGCCTTGTGTGATGGCAGCGAGATACCACTTTAGAGTGTGTATTGCCGTCACATAGGAGTTTGAATGCACATCCGTCTTGCTGCTTTGGTTATTGTTATCGCAACACTTATTTTATCGTTTGGTGGGCCGTCTGCTTCAGAACGCGAGTATTTCAAACAGATAATAGACTGTCACAATGGCACTAAATACAGCAAGGTGATCTCGGCCTGCGGCACGCTTTTGGAGCGTAGCGACGAGCCGCCAGAAGCGCGGCACATATACCACGGCAAACGTGTACAAGCCTTTTATCGAAGTGGTCGGTTTGAAGAGGCAATTGCAGATGCGGATCAGGCGCTCGACTTGAAGGCTGACGACACTACTACGCTTGTTTGGCGTGGATTCTCCAAAAATGAACTAGGAGACGAAGCCGGTGCGCGAAGCGACTTTCGAAGGGCAGTTCAAATCAGCCCTGATGATAAGTATGTCCTTTTTTACCACGCAAAGCAGATGGAAGCTTGGGGTGAAATAGAAGCGGCGAGATCAGCATATGAAAAAGTTCTTGAAATCGATGCGGGTTACCGTGGCGCAGGAACAAGATATTTGCTGCTAGTGGCCAACAACATGTCCGATGAGGAGTTTGTACGATCCTTGTCAAAAGCGGAGCAACGGTGGCCGGATCACACTTGGGTTCATTGGGTGCGCATCTTTTTCGAACTGGAACACAGTTTCGACTTAGATAAGGCCCTGAGGGCGGCAGAAGCCTATGTCAGGCTGAAGCCTGATTGGGAGGACGGTCTGTTTCTATTTGCCCTTATCCACACGAAGATCGGCGATGAGACAAAAGCCATAGAATATGTCGAAGCTTATGCGAAGCAAGGAGACAAGATAAGCTGGGGCGATGATGGGTATTTCCGCAAGATGCGGCACCGCGTTTCCGCCTACATCCTCACAGGCCATAACTCAGAATGGATATATCGAAGCCATGCTTTTGCAGCTTTGGGAAAGGCGGGACTCGCAAAGGCGGAATACCAGAAATATCTAGACAGCGGTGGTCGCTACGCCCCTACACTGCTTCTTGATGTCATTGAGGGTGCTGGAGTGACTGTCGATCCTAAAGCCCGTGCAGGTTCAACTGAGCATATCGACAAAGCAATCGATGATCATATCCGTCATCTGGAGCAGAAGATGGGCTTCTCAGAGCTCGGGCCACAAACCGGTTAATCCGCAATACGCGCATCCAATTCCCTCAACCCGTGGCAAATCGCACGTCCTTGGGTGATTGATTCCCGCCTCAACCTGATTTAAGGGAGGCCCTGTCAAAACAGAGTCACCCAGGGGCGGTAGCATTGATCTGCCCCTCTCGCGCCGCGATGATGTGGCCACAACTCTTGGATCGCACGCCCCGAAAGGCTTAAAAAAGGTAAAAGAATATGGCAGATAAATCGAACTTCGACATATTGTATACCATTGTAGACGAAGCGCCCGAACTGGCCAGCGCGTCGTTTCTGCCCATCATTCGCAAGTTCGCCTCGGCGGCGGGTGTCAGTGTTGGCACCAAGGATATTTCGCTGGCGGGCCGTATTCTCGCGACCTTCCCCGAGAACCTGACAGACGCGCAGCGGATCCCTGATGATCTGGCCGCCTTGGGCGAGCTGGTGAAAACGCCGGATGCGAATGTCATCAAACTGCCCAACATCTCGGCTTCGGTCCCTCAGCTGGTTGCGGCCATCGAAGAGCTGCAATCGCAAGGCTACGACATTCCGAACTACCCCGAAGAACCCTCGACTGACGAAGAAAAGGCGATCCGCGTGCGGTATGATGCGATCAAGGGCTCGGCCGTGAACCCGGTTCTACGCGAAGGCAACAGCGACCGTCGTGCGGCGCGGGCGGTGAAGAACTACGCTCAGAAGAACCCGCATTCGATGGGTGAGTGGTCCTCGGACAGCAAAACCAAAGTATCGTCCATGCCGGGCAATGACTTTTACGCGAACGAGAAATCGGCGACGATCACTGCCGGGCAAGCCGGTGATGCGAAGATCGAATTTGTCGGCAAGGACGGCAGCGTCACCGTTCTGAAAGACGGCTGGCCGCTGGCTGAGGGTACCGTGGCTGACGCAACATTCATGTCGGTCAAGGCTCTGTCCGCGTTCCTGGCGGACGCGATCGAGGACACCAAAAAAGACGGCACCATGTTCTCGCTGCATATGAAGGCCACGATGATGAAGGTCAGCGACCCGATCATCTTTGGCTATGCGGTCAAGGCGTGGCTGGCCCCGGTGTTCGAGAAATTCGGTGCCGAGCTGGACGAACTGGGCGTGAACCCGAACTCAGGCCTTGGTGATCTTCTGGAGCGTGTTCAGGGCAATGTCGACATCATGGCCGCCATTGACGCAATCAAGGGCGACCGCCCGTCCATGTACATGGTCGACTCAGACCGTGGCATCACCAACCTGCACGTACCATCGGATGTAATCATCGACGCCTCAATGCCCGCTGTGATCCGCGCGGGCGGCAAAGGCTGGGACGAGACCGGTGCCAAGGGCGACACCAACTGTGTGATCCCCGACCGTTGCTATGCGCCGGTTTATGATGAATCGATCAAGTTCTTCAAAGCCAACGGTGCGCTGAACCCGGCCACTGCCGGGGCTGTGGCCAATGTTGGCCTGATGGCTCAGAAAGCCGAGGAATATGGCTCGCACCCGACCACGTTCCAGGCCCCTGCCGATGGTACGATCCGCATCGTGCTGGCCAATGGTGAAACGCTACATTCGCACGAGGTCGAACAGGGTGACATCTGGCGCTCTTGCACCGTCAAGAAAGCACCCATCGAGAACTGGATCCAACTGGCGATGGACCGTCAGCGTCTGACCGGATCCGAGGCGATTTTCTGGCTGGACGCCAACCGCGCCCATGACGCCGAGTTGATCAAATACGTCAAACCGGCGCTTGAGGCCGCAGGCGTTGCCGACAAGTTCCAGATCATGGCCCCGCGAGAGGCGACCCGTCAATCTTTGGAGACCATAACCGCTGGCAAAGACTCGATTGCCATCACAGGCAACGTGCTGCGCGACTACCTGACCGACCTGTTCCCGATCCTGGAACTGGGCACTTCGGCCAAGATGTTGTCGATCGTCAAGCTGATGAATGGCGGCGGGCTGTTCGAAACAGGCGCCGGCGGCTCGGCCCCGAAACACGTGCAGCAGTTGGTCGAGGAAAACCACCTGCGCTGGGATTCGATGGGTGAATTCTGCGCCTTGGGTGAATCGCTAAACTTCCTGGCTGATAGTAAAGGCAACGCCAAGGCCGGCGTGTTGGGCGCAGCGGCCGAAGCTGCAACGCAAGGCATTCTGGACAACAACAAATCGCCCAGCCGCAAAGTTGGCCAGCCTGACAACCGCGATAGCCACTATTGGTTCGCGCGCTATTGGGCCGAAGCGCTGGCTGCGCAAGGTGACGATGCCGATCTGGCTGCAGAATTTGCACCGGTTGCCAAAGAACTGGCGGCCAAGGAAGAGCAGATTCTGGCTGAACTGGCAGCGGCCCAAGGTGCTGCGGCTGATCTGGGTGGGTATTATCACACCGACCCGGCAAAGGCGGCAGCTGTAATGCGCCCCAGCGCCACGCTGAACGCTATCATTGACTAACTAAACAGGCCCGCGCCACACCGGTGCGGGCCTTTCCAAACCTGCCCTAGAGCAGGTGATTTTTGTATGTCATAGTCCCGACCAACCAGACCCCAACAATGGCGGGGCGTGATTTGGACGCGTGGACGTGATGACGAACGAAACTATGCAAAAGACCCATCCCAATGGCGCCAAAGTCCTGTTCTTTGGCCGCGAGAATTGTGACGGCACCCAAAAGGCGCTGGAATTTCTGAACTTTGCAGGCTTTGACGTCAGCTATGTTGAATCCAAAGGTTTGGGACATGGCCTGCCTACCTGGGTGCGTGACTGGCGGGGTGAGTATATCTTTTGCTTTCGGAGCTACTTTATTCTGGATCAGGCGATGATCGATGCGGCCTCGGTCGCTGCGATCAACTTCCATCCGGGCCCGCCGGAATACCCCGGCAGTGGTTGCATCAACTTCGCGCTGTATGAAGGAGCGAGTCAATACGGTGTGACGGCCCATCTGATCAACACCAAGGTCGATAACGGTACGATCATAAAAGCTTTGCGGTTTCCGATATTGCCAAAGGATGGGCTGCGATCTGTTCTGGCGCGCACGCATCTGTATCTCTACCACCTGTTGCAAGAGGTGATAGGTGGGATCGCAGCTGGTGGCGAAGCCTTTCTTACGGATCAAATCAAAGCCTCGGGCAACGAAGCCTGGCGCGGTGAGGCGCGCAGGATGAAGGAGCTTTCAGCCATGCAGCAATTGCCGTTGGATATCGACGCCGAGGAGTTCGAGCGCCGCCTGCATTCCATGCATCTGCCGGAATACCCGCTGCATATCGTTTTGCATGGGCGCAAATTTGCGCTGCTGGGTGAAGCGGATGAGGCTTAGGGGCAGGCTACACTGGCTGGATCGACATGCATGCGATCCACAAATTCAGTATCCGGGGTAAAGGCGGCAACGTTGCTGTCCTGAAGGAATCGGGCTACCAGATTTGCCACCGCAAAACTGCCAATTTCCCGCAGATGGTGGTCCGGTGTGCCGTACAATTCTGCTGTAGGTAGTTTAAGATCTTCTGACATCTCAATAAGGCCCGGTTTCAGGTTCAGATAGGCAAAGCCGTTTTGTTCGGCGGCCCTGGCAATTAGGTCACGTACCGCGTCAGAATAGCCAACCGGGTCATCCCGGAAGGTGATCGTATCCTTGCCCAGGAACTCCGAGATATCGGGCAAGGAAAACACAATCAGCTCTGCGCCTTGATCCGCGACGGACTGCGAAAGGTCCGCAAGGGATTGAAGCAAAAGCGCCTCTTCAATCTCGGTCGGGACCGACGGGTACAGGTTCTGATCAAACAGAGCACTTTTGAAACTCAGCACCAGTTTGCCGACGTAAAGCTTTGCAAAAGCCCGTTTCAGTCTCTGTGTAGCCGTCGGATCACGCGAGATCGGCTTTGGGTTTTGCTGCCACCTTTGGAATCGTATGTTGTCGACCAAATCATTGCGATTGAAGATGAACAATAGCACCGTTTCATGCGGGATCTGGTCTTTGAACTCATCATAAGTCAGCGCGTGTTGCAGCGTGCCGTGGCCGCCGGTGCCCAGATTGACAAAATGTGTATCTGCAGACCATTCGGACAACAAGGCAGGGATGGTTTCCGTCTCGTCAGACAAGCTGCCGCGAATGAAGGAATCTCCAAGCACGATCACACGTTTTTTCCCAACACCTGGGTCGAACACACCGCGAAAGCCCTGTTCGTTGATCTTGACGAATGTGGCGATATCGTTGCGGAACTCAAAGTAGGATTGGTTGGGCGTTTCGCGTGAGTACACCACTGGATGTGGGATCAGACGCTTTGGCCCACCCGTGCAGAAATAATTCTCGTCATTGACCAGAGGAACATTTGCCAGATCGCGGCTGCTATGCGGTTGAAAGCCCAGCGGATCGAACAGACGCAATGCCACCTCAAGCACTGCCAGGCTGATCAGCGTACTGAGGCAAATGAGGAAGAGGTTTTTAAGCACGAACGGGGTTTCCCCAACTGATTAATTTAGTTCAACTGACAAACGGCGTATTCAAGTGGATTAAGCGTACTCGCGTGGCAATACCTGAGTTTTATAGCGGTCTGACTATTTCTGCAAAATCTTTCTTGAAATCAGAAAGTTGATCGTCATCCCGGCAAGTGTCGCAATCGCCAGCGCGATGATCGGATAGGTATTCGCAAATTCTGAGATATAGAGCACGACAAAGAACGTGGTGAAGTTGGTGATCAGGCCCAACTGCATACCGCCCAGATAGCTGAGAAATTCGATGAAACTGGGTGAGGTTTGGGTTTTAAACGTAAACGTACGGTTCAGATACCAGGTGAAGGTCACAGACGTCAGGATGGATAGGCAGCGCGACAAAAACGTGCCAGCGCCAAGCGTATTCAAGGCCGTAAACACCCCTGCGTCTACGACGAAGGCCAGGGACCCTACGACCGCGAAGGTCAGCATATGCCGGTAGGTCTCATTCGAAATCACGTGCTGGCTCCGCTCAAAATTCTTGTCCATATCCTGCACCGATACGAGGTGAAAGGGAAAGCCTGGAATCCTCGAACTTGCGTCCCGGTTGGTTTGGAAACGCAATGAAGTTACAGCGAAGGGACGGGAGTTTTTCAATTCGATCAATTCTTTGCCGGAAAGCGCCGATGCGACAGGTTTGGGGTGTCTTACCCGACAAGCTGCGCTAGGGTCTGTTCCGGAGGGTTGAACAATCCCTTGTGTTTCGTATTTCGGTTTCGACATGATTAGGTCCAGCATGCATATTTTCCGCAGTTTTTACTTCGCACTCCTGAGTCTGCTTGTAGTGACGTTGCCAATTGCGACCGGTGCGATGGCAGATGATTCTGACAGGGGACAGATCGCGTTTCCCGGTGCCGTCGGATACGGAAAATACGCCAACGGATGGCGCGGCGGCAGCGTGTACTACGTGACCACTTTGGCCGATTCCGGACGCGGCAGCCTAAGGGAATGCGTGCAGCATCCGGGTGTAGGGCGGGTCTGTGTGTTTGCCGTGTCTGGCACCATCGTTGTCGACAAACAACTTCGTGTTTCGCCCAATACCTATATCGCCGGGCAAACTGCGCCGGGGCAGGGGATACAGCTGCGCTTGGGGAAAGTGCAGTCGTCACCGCTGATGGTGTACGATTCACATAATGTCTTGCTGCGCTTCATGAAATTCCGTCCGGGCCCGAGCAAGAAACCCTCGCCGAGTGTTGATGGGCTGGGCATTGAAAGCAGCACGGATGTTTATGTTGACCATGTCTCGGTCGCGTTTGGCGTTGATGAGAACCTCGGGATCGGCAGCGAACGCTATGCCAGCCATGATATCACCATCGCCAACACCATCCTGGCCTATGGTCTGGACAAATCGAGCCATACAGAGCGGCGCCATTCTAAAGGCGCCTTGATTTGTTCCAAGGATGGGGCTGTCTCGGATTGTGGGCGGATCACCCTTACGGGGAACCTGTTTGCCCATAACCGTGATCGCAATCCGGACGTCTCGTCGACCGCACTGGGCCCCGTCGATATCGTGAACAACGTGTTTTATGATGCGTCCTCGCAATTTGGTGAATTTCGGAACCTCTATGGCGACACATGGATCAACTATGTGGGCAACGTGATCCTGCCCGGGCCGAGTACACGAAACCGCCCGCGCCCCGCCGCGATCGAGGTGTTTCCGGTCGAACCAAACAACAAGCTAGAGGTTTTTGCCGACGATAACCTCTATCTGGACAATCGGCTGGACCTGCTGTGCGACAGGTCGAAACAGGGGCGCGTCGTTGATGTTGCGGCCCGGCCCAATATTGTCTCAAGCCCCGCGTTCCCGCTGTCGGTCACGCCCGAACCTGTCTCGGGTGTTTTGGAGCATGTGTTGAATAATGTCGGGGCGCGTTCCGGGCCGGATAAGGAATTGGACAGTCTGGATCAGTCAATCATCGAAAACGTCAGGGGCTGTGACGGGCGCAGGATCGATCACCCGGATGAGGCCGGAGGCTGGCCTGACTTGCCCGAGATATCAGCTCTGAATGACCGCGATCTGGACGGGTTACCGGATGACTGGGAAGAGGCTCGTGAAGGCCTGGACCCGGATGACCGCAGCGATGGCTGGAAAGACCGCGATAGCGACGGCTGGTCAAACCTTGAGGAATATCTGAGTGTTCTGGCAGGCGACCCGCTGTCTTGAAGCGCTTCCAGTTTATGTGGAATCACCAATGCTCTGCCGCGCTTCGCGCTCTCGGGACATTGGTGATGACGTGATGCTTCAAAAAACTGGAAGTGCCTTAGGCCATCCATTCCTGCTGCCAGAAATGGTACATCAGCACCACCCACAAATGCGGGCCCCAGTTGCGACTGCCAGACAGATGCTCGGACCAGCGTTTGTTCAGCTGCGCCCGGTCGATCGCATCGAAAGTACCATTGTTTGACGTAAAGACATCATTGGCAACGGATTTCAACGGTCCCCGCAACCAATCGTTAAGCGGGATGCCAAAGCCCTGTTTTGGCCGGTCATACAACGCTTTCGGCACACGTCTGTCCAACAGGCGGCGCAGGGCGACTTTGCCTGATTTTCCGTTATATCGGAGCGTATCCGGCGCGCGCCACGCGGCCTCGACCACGCGGTAATCCAGCAACGGTGCGCGGATCTCAAGTCCGACAGACATCGAAGCACGGTCGGCTTTGACCAGAATGCTCTCGGGCAGATAGAGCTCGGAATCCAACAGCATCATCGTATCCACCGGGCCGAGCCCATGCGGCAACGAATGTGATCGGAACAGGCCCTGATCGGATGCAGATGGAGGAGTCCACAGAGTAAACAGCGCATCATAGCGGCTGCGGAAGTCCGGATGGCGGGCAATCGCGGCGACTTTGGACAGGCGATCCGGCGTGATCTGATCCCGCATCGAGGCCGGGGCCAACGGTTTCAGAAGTGTTGCGGCTGCCTGCGTCACAGGCGCAGGAGACGCCGCCAGAACCGAGGCTGCTGGACCGGGCAGTTTCGCACTGATCCGTTCCATCGCCATCATGCGGGCATAGCGTTCATAACCGCCGAACGACTCGTCTCCGCCGTCCCCTGACATCACCACTTTAAGCTTTTCGCTGGCCAGTTGCGATACCAGTAGCGTCGGAAAGGCTGACGGGTCGGCGAAGGGTTCATCATAGACCTGTGGCAGCGTCTGCAGCAGATCAAACGCCATCTCGGGCGTCGCGGTGACCTCGTGATGGTCGGTACCCAGATGTTTTGCGATAGCGGCTGCGTGATCGGCCTCGTTTGTCGCGTCATGGTCGAAACGAACGGTGAAGCTGGTGACTTTGCGCTCGGATTGCTGCTGCATCATCGCAGTGATCAGGCTGGAGTCGATGCCACCGGACAAGAATGTGCCGACGGTCACATCAGCCACCATACGCTCGCCCACTGCCGACATCAGCGCGTCTTCGATGCCTGCCAGTGCTTGCGCCTCATCTGTGTAACGATCAGCCCGAGAACTCTCGACCCGATCCCGCAAGTCCCAGAACCTGTGCAGCCCTGCCACCAGATCCTCGGCCGAGGATGGGGGTGCATCCAGCTGAACCTCGACCATCGTGCCCGCTGGCAGTTTCATCACGTCGCGGTAGATCGTCAGAGGGGCCGGGATAAAGGCATAGCGCGCATATTGTTCCTGCGCGCGGCGGTCGACCTCGGGCGTGCCAAAAGCCGCATGGGCGCGCAGGGCTTTGAGCTCAGAGCCAAACAGCAGATGGCCGCCTTTCACGCCCAGATAGAGCGGTTTCTTACCCAGCCGATCCCGCGCAAAGACAACCCGGTTCTGTTGCCGATCAAACACCGCAAAGGCGAACATACCATGGGCCAGTTCCAGAGTTCTACGTATGCCCCACTGATCCATCGAGGCCAGCAAAACTTCGGTGTCGGAGGTGCCCCGGAACGTCACGCCCAGATCAGTCAGCTTCTGCCGCAGGTCGAGGAACCCATAGATTTCCCCATTGTATACAATGCAGTAGCGACCGCTAGGCGAACTCATGGGTTGCGCGCCGGTCTCAGACAGGTCGACAATGGCCAGACGGCGATGCCCCAGGGCCACGCCCGTTTCAGGGTCTACGAACATGCCATCCGCATCGGGGCCACGATGCGCGATGCTGTCACACATCTGTTTCAGCGCGGCGGTGCCTGCTTCACGACCGATTGGGTTGAATGCAAGATATCCGGCAATGCCGCACATGGCCCTGTTTTCCTATCCGGTATGCGGGGCGGTCGACGTCCCGGGTTTTGGTATGTTGCCAAACAAAACCGCATCATAAGACGCAGCAATCGCGGCAAGTGAATATTGCGAGGCGATGCGCTCTCGGGCTTCCGCACTGCGTTGCGCGTAAGTATCCACGCTCCAGTTCGCGGCATCTGTCAAGGCCTGTCCAAGCCCCTCGGCATCACGGGCTGCTACAACATAGCCGATATCACCAGCGATCTTGGCTGCGTCACCCACATCGGTGGTCACAACCGGACGGCCATAGCTCATCGCCTCGGCAATGACATTGGGAAAGCCTTCGGTGCGCGAGGACAGGACCAGCAGATCAATGCTGTCGTAGAACGCGGTCATGTCGTGCAGATCGCCGCATAGCGTTACGCTACCCTCGGGCACGCCGGCCTCGGCCATCAGGGCGCTTAGGGCTTTGTTCTCGGCTGTCACCCCATCCCCGGCCAACCGGGCCGTCAGATTCGGTATGGTTTGGCGCGCGATTGCGAAGGCGCGGAAAAATGTCTCAAAATCCTTCTGGGGATGAAACCGTGCAGCCAGTCCAACCACTCGCGCTGGGCCAGGTCTGGGGGTTGGCGCGTCAGGCAAAAGAAAACCGTTCGGCACGACCGAGGCATTGCTTTGTGCAAATCCGTATTTGCCGTGTTGTTCCAACGCGCGGGTCGAGTTGTAGATGATCCCATCGCAATACCGCGATAGTTTTTGTGAAAGGCGCACGGCGATCCGGGTGCTGCGGGTAAAGGCCGCCGGATCGTCCAAAGCCTGCCGCACGGTCCAGATCACCGGTACATGGCGTAGCGATAAAACCTGCGCGATCAGGCCAACAACCATGGCGTGATACATCCAGCACAGCACCACATCGGGTTTGTGGGTCCGGATTAAACACGCAATCTGCCAGATGGCGCGGGGAAAAGACAAAGGCGACCGAGCCCGCAGCGAGATATACTCGACCTTTTCATTCCCTGCCATCGCGCGGCACCGATCGGACACTTCAGTCAGCGCCACCACAACTGCGCGTTCGCCGGAATGTGACAACAACCGGGCGAGCATCGCTTGCGCTCCGCCCTGGGTCGAGAAATCAGTGACCACGTGCAGGATCATTTATCCCGCCTTTTGCCCTGCCAGGGCCTGATTGCCTACGTCAACGATGACCTGTGCAAGACGCGCGATGTCTTTTTGCGACCAGCCGGGATCGACCAGAAGCGCCAGACTAGTCTCGCCCAGCTCGCGCGCAACCGGCAGGCGTTCAGCGGGGCCGAGCCCATGTTTGCGGAACGTATCTTCAAGGTAGATTTCAGAGCAACTGCCTGAGAAGGCGGGGAACCCCGCCTGCGAGATCTCGGAAATGATGCGGTCGCGCGACCAGCCCGAGGCCAGGGCCTGCGGGCGCACGAAGGCGTAGAACCGGTAATAGGCATGGGTCACGTTGTCCGGTGGGTTTGGCACCATGAACGCGGGGCAGGTGGTCAAAGCTTCGCCCAGTATCCGGGCATTGGCCGTGCGATGGGCGCGCCAATCATTCAGCCTTTGCAACTGAACGCGGCCCAAAGCCGCCGATGGACCGGTCATACGCAGGTTTGTGCCGGGCCCGGAATCGTGCAGCCAGCGGAACCCCGGCGGATGATCGGTGTTAAACACCGTATCGTAACCCTTGCCATGATCCTTGTAGCTCCAGACCCGCGACCAGAGTTCGTGGTCATTCGTGGTCAGCAAACCACCTTCACCGCCCGTGGTCATGATCTTGTCTTGGCAGAACGAGAACGATCCGAACGTGCCGATGGTGCCCACGTGGCGGTCGCCGATCATCGCACCATGGGCCTGCGCGCAATCTTCGATCACCCATAGATCATGCGCTTGCGCCAAATCCATGATCGCATCCATATCGCAAGGCCAGCCGCCCAGATGTACCGGTATGATCCCGCGCGTGCGCGACGTGATCAGCGGCGCGATGGTTTCGGCGGTGATGTTCTGGGTGACCGGATCGACATCCGCGAAGACCGGTACTCCACCCGCCAGCATCACGGAACTGGCCGAGGCGATAAAACTGCGCGGGGTGACAATCACTTCGTCCCCGGGTTCAAGATCCAGCACGTGCAGGGCCGCGTCCAGCGTCACGGTGCCGTTGGCCATGGCAATGGCGTGGACAGAACCAGTATACGCACGGTATTCGTCTTCGAACGCGCACACATCCGGTCCGGTCCAGGCGTTGACTTTGCCCGACGCTAGAACCCGGCTGACCGCGTCTATCTGTTCCTGATCGTAGATGGGCCAAGATGCCATTTCGAACTCTCCTGTCAGACCACGGTTCGGACCAGAACAAACCCCTCGGCCGCGTGCCGGTGGACGGTTGCACCGCGTAGGGTCGCCAACGCGCGCAAACTGTCGACCGAGCGTTCGTGCGGGGCTTGCTTTGCCTGGCTTTCGAACATCGCAAAGGCTTTCAGCTTGCGTTCCAGCGTGTCCGAGATATCGACAAAGATATTCGGAACAAAGGGCGGCGTCAGATATGGCGCGTTCCAGTTGGTCTCGGACAATGTCTCATAGGCTGCGATAGTCGCCGGGTACTTGTCCTGATGCGGGCGGCTCGCCACAAGGCTGGACAGAAATGTCAGCTGGTGATCCATGTGAATATCGCCCGGATGCGGCGCAAGGATCAGGTCGGCTCCGAGATCACGCACCAGCTTGCCCAACGCGCCATTCAGATCCGAATGCGGTTGTTCTGATAGCTCAGCCGCGGTGAAATCAAACCAGTGCGTCTGTGTCACGCCCAGATAGTCATGAGATTTGCGCGCCTCGGCCCGGGTGATCTCGGTATCCTCATCCCGGAATTTCGGCGGCTTTGCACGCGTCACCACAACCACGTGCACTTCGCGGCCCGCATCTGCAAGCCGGGCGATAGTACCACCTGCGCCCAGCACCTCGTCATCGGGGTGAGGGGCGATGACCAGGGCAGGTCCGGCCCCGGCGCTGATGAGATCGGTGGTTATCATGACGTTTTTCCTAATTTCGAATGTATGGCCGGGGGAATATCCGCCCCGGACCATTCCAGAATATCAAGGCACCGCCCATCCCCGCAGGCGACGGTGAAGTTTTGGCCATCAATGTCCTGCACCTGACCGGGCAGGCCGACATAGTACCCGTCAGGTTCCGAGAATTTGGCCTTTGTAATGACAATCTGCCGACCGTCAGAGCCCTGCGTGAACGCTCCCGGATAGGGCGGGCCCGAGGCACGGATCAGGCATTCGATCTCTTCAGCCGAACGCGTCCAGTCAATCAAGCCATCTTCGGGCCGACGACGCGCGCAAATGCTGATCCCGGTGGTGGGCTGAGGTTCGCGCGGGATATCCCCCAAGACAATCTGCTCAAGCAACGGGGGCAGCAGCCCCGAGATGGCGCGCAAAGAGCGATCATAAAGCTCGCGCGCGGTGACGCTGTTCGGATCAACGGCATAGCGCGCCTGAGCCGCAATGGGCCCATCATCCGCACCTTCGCCGAGCCAGAACAGGGACGATCCGACGTTTCGTTCTCGCAGCAACACGGTCCAGGGTATTACTCCACGTCCGCGCAGCTTAGGCAAGGCCGAGGGGTGAAAACCGATGCACCCCAGCTTGGGGATTGCCCGGAAGGCCGGGCCGCAGATCTGCGACCAACCGATGACCATAATCAGGTCGGGCTTCAGGGCCTCGATCTGCGCGATGGTCTCGGGTGCGTTGGTCTTCTCGATATACTCAACGGGTACGCCATAGCGATTGGCCACGACGCTGAGATCGACAAAATCGGAATGCCGATGCGACAGATGAGGCGGCAATGTCATAACCAGATCGGGCGCATGCCCCGCAGCACAAATTGAGACCAGCGCAGCGTGGGAGGTTTCGACAGCCCCGACAAATACAGTTTTCATGCGGGCGACCCCTGGAACGAAGATTTTTGTGGCGGATGCTGCTGCAACCAATCCGCGGCGGCCTTAATCCGGTCTGTGCGACGATTCTCGCCACGCAACGCGACACCGACGGTTTCCGCCATGATCCGCAGATCAAGTGCCAGAGACCGATGCGCCACATACCACAGATCAAGGCTGAGCTTTTCGGAATTGCTGAGATTTGTGTTTCCACTCACTTGCGCCCAACCAGTCAGCCCGGGCCGAACCGAACAGCGGTACTGCCCTTCGGGCCCAAAGCTTTCGATGGTCTCGGGAAGCAGGGGGCGCGGACCTACCAGAGCCATGTGGCCGCGCAGGATCAGCAGCAATTGCGGAATTTCATCCAAACGCAAGCGACGGATCAGGGCGGTCGCGCGGGTCTGTCTTTGATCATCTGGCAACAACGCGCCGTCCGGGCCACGTGCTTCGGACATCGAGCGGAGTTTGAACAGATTGAACTCGCGCCCGCCCAGACCACAGCGGCGCTGTGAAAACATCAATGGCAACCCGACAGAGGTTGCAACAATCAGACATGCGACAAGAAAGAAGGGCAGAGAGATAAGACCCAACAGGATGCAGAGCAGAATTTCGGGTACTCTATTCACAGTTCAATCCAACTCAGAACACACGCGGCGCGCCGCAACACTTGAAATCAACAAACAAATCACACGCCAGCGGCAATGACTAAATCGCCTGGGCAGAGACCGCCTCAATCTGTTCGAATTGGATGTGTTTTGCAAGAAGTCTGCGGCGCTTTGATCGAATCGTGCCGGTTGTGAAGAATGTTGGGAATTTAACGCCGACATCGCAGCTGGTTTCGTCAACGGTTTGGCTGCTAGCGGAGCATTGTTTCGGATTTGGGGCGAGGAACAGGATAGCCGCGACGATGGGCCGTTTCTCTTGTCACGCAATACAGGAGTGCTTAGCTTGATGACGTGGGCTTGTGCAGGTTTGAACCGGGCCCGGAGATTTTTTGACGTACAGCTAACAAAGCTTGCGTTTCTTGTGTATCGAAGATCACAGAACCACCAGTTTGGTTTGTAGTACAGATCGTAGAGTTAGTGAGTTGGGAGACAGAGGTTTGAAAACCTGTTTCAAAGTGATGTTGGTGATGTTCACTCTGGCGGCGAGCGCCGTTTGGGCCGAGGGATATCGCCTGCTGCCGCAGGATAGGCTGTCTTTGAAGGCGATGCGCTGGGATGCGGAGTCCACAACTTACCTAAGCTGGACCGGTGTAACCGGCGAATACACCATAACCGGTGACGGTGATCTGATGATTCCGCTTGTAGGCCAGGTCGAGGCAGAGGGTCACACCCCGGCTGAGCTGGCAGCGGCGCTAGAGCTGAAATTCCGCCGCCAGATCGGCATGGTCGAACCGCCGCGCATCGCGCTGGAGGTGATTGGCCATCTGCCGGTCTATGTCCTCGGCGACGTGAATTCCCCGGGCGCCTATGATTTCCACGTGGGTATGACCGCGCAACAGATTCTGGCGCTGGCCGGAGGGCCAATCCGCCCGCCGATTCAACTGGCAACCGGCAATGACATTCAGGTGCTGCGCATGGGTGGCGAGATTCGCCTGTTGGCAACGCAGATTGATGAGCTGGAACAGCAGCGCCAGCGGCTGATTGCGGATCTGACCGTTCTAGAAGGCGATGACGAAGGCGCTGATCTGGCAAACGCGCCCGAAGGGCTGGAGGGCGAAATCCTTCAGGCAACATTGGCCGCACGCGAAGGGCAGGGCGAACGGATCAGGGACCTGCAAGCGCTTCTTAAAGAACAGATCGAAAGCCTGACACAGCAGCTTGAATTGCGTGACACGCAGATTGCTAACGTATCGAAAGAACTGGAGAATCTGAACTCTCTTAGGGAAAAAGGGCTGACTGCGTCGAACCGAGTTACCGCGATGACCAACGCGCTGAACGATCTGGAGTCGAAGCGTCTGGATCAGGAGGTTGCGTTGCTGGTCGCGCGGCAGGATCTCAACCGTGCACAGCGAGATGAGTTGCAACTGGATGACACGGCGCGTTCAGATGCATTGGTGAAACTGAATGAGGTTGAAAGCCAACTGGCGTCGCTGAAGACCCGGTTGCAAACCGCGTCGACCCTGCATGGTGAACTGGCTGCCGCCGGGTATCTGAGCGAGGATGACATCGCCAGCGAGACAACCATTGAGTTTATTGTTACCCGTGGGGGTAATACGCAAACGCAGCGTGTAAAGGGAACCGATCCGGTGCAACCGGGGGATACAATCGAGGTTGTCAGGAAAACGGTTATTACGTCGAATTGAGTATAGAAACTAAGTGGGCCTCGGCCCCAGGGAATTTAGTTAACGAGTTTCATCATGACATTGCCCGCTGACAGACCGGTCGATTTTCTGATCATAGGTGCTGCGAAATGTGCGACCACGTGGTTGCAGCATTCGCTGACACAAACGCCGGCCATCTATATGCCAGGACCCGAGCTGCATTTCTTTTCAAGAGAATACGACAAAGGATTGGCTTGGTATCGTGATCAGTTCGATGGATGTGAACAGGCGCTGTTGGTCGGCGAGAAGTCGAACTCTTATCTGACAGTGCCCGAGGCCGCGCAGCGTATTCGGGATGTTGCTCCGAATGCGCGGCTGATCCTGCAAATGCGTGATCCGGTACAGCGCGCATATTCGGATTATTGCATGCTGTTCCGCCGTGGAGAGGTTACGGACCGTATCGAAGACTACCTGAATCCCGCGCATGCGGCGGACCAACGATTCCTGTCCGATGGGCGTTATGCGCATCATTTGGCGCGATTCTATGATCTGTTCCCGGCCGAGCAAATCCTATTGCTGGCCTATGAGGATATTCGCCGCAATCCAACTGGGAACCTGGAAAAGGTTCGTGCACATCTCAGCCTGTCCGGAAAACTGGAAGCGCCGGTTAAGAAAAAGGTTAAAGACAAGAACGCGGCGATGGTGCCATTGCCACTGCGTAAGTTCTTGGGGCCAGTTCGTTCTGTCATTGATCCTGTACGTCACACCTGGCCGGTTCGGTCTTTGCGCAATGTGGTTGCCCGTCAGGTACAGTATCCACCGCTGTCAGAAGATCTGTCGCGCCGCCTTGCCGAGTTCTATAGCGAGGACATGACCAAGATCGCAGAGAGTGAACCCGGAATCACCGAGGCCTGGGACAGTGCCAAACCGCTTGAAATGGCTCGAATCAATTGAGCTTTGTTATGTGTCATAGGTCACATTGCGTTTCCGGTCTGGAAACAAAGACGCCAAATCGTGGGGCGCGTCTTGTTCGTTCAGATGTTTACAAAAAGTTCTCAAACAGACCGAATGCTGTGCGAACATTGGGAAATAGGGCATTTCTTTGGTCAAACGATGCCGGAAACGTGAAAAAAGCATTTTGCTCTGGTGTTGGCTATGTTAGATTTTAATCATATTGAAACCTTAGTGGCCATGTTGGCCGCTGAACATTGTAGTTTGGTTCGTACGAGTGAGAAAGGGTTGTGGCGAAGGGTCTGATGATTTTCAAACCTGAGCCGGTCTAGGGGGACCTTACAAAAATAATCAAACTTGCCGGCAAGTGGTTTCTGCTGGCGTGTGAGTGCGGCTTTGACGGCTGATCGACTGTTTTCGATCTGTCCAGCTAGGTCGGGTAGTAGTGGGCAATTTATACGCCGGAGTACTGAGTATGTATGAGCGTGAGTTGGTTAAGCTCAAGAATGGATCTGTTAAAGATACTGCGATCGAACCCGATCTGAAATTGGGTGATATCGGATCCACATTGAAGCAAAAACTTATTGAGCTGAGCGCAAACCGTCGCTTGGCGATTGGCGATGTTGTCGCCTCGGCTATTTCCGTTGTTATGGCTGTGGTGCTGGCTAACGGGGGCGCATTGCCCGCGGCGGCGTCTGCGGCACTGATCCCATTGGTTCTGATGTCCTGCCTGATCGCGCTGGCGATCCTACCGATGTCGGGCATTTATAAGCGTCACACCCGGTCCACGTCGCTGCGTGATGTGGCGCTGATCGTGCGCGCGTCGTTCTTCTGTGTCGCAACCCTGGCCCTGTTCGGCATGGCGGCTGCAGTTACTTCGCATGTGCCGTTTGCCGTCTATGTCATTCAGTTCTTCCTGATTGTGCCTGCACTGGGCAGCCTGCGCATCATTGCCCGCAGCACCGAGTTCAAGCGCAAGGTTCAGGGCTGCACCGCAAGTGACAATGGCAAAATCCCGGTGATCCTTGTTGGCACCGGTGCCAGCAGCGATCTGTTTGTCCGTTCGCTGCGCAACACGGAATCCAAATATGAACCCGTTGGCATCATCGATGACGCCCGCAACACGCAAGGCCTGTACTTCCACGACGTGAAGATCATCGGCTCGCTGCTGGATGCAGACGCGGTGATCGAGCGGTTGAAGTTTGATGACAACCTGCCTCAGCGTATTCTGCTGACCGAGCCGGTCACCCATTTCGAAAGCGATGGTATCCGCAAACTGACCCGCTGGGCTGAAGCCAACAGCATTACAGTGTCGCGCCTGACCGGTTTGGAAGAGCTGGGCACTGAAAGCAACGGTATCCGGACCGTGAACCCCGAAGACATCTTGGATCGCCCACAAAAGGCGGTTGAGCGTTCGATGCTGCGCGAGATGTTTAAGGATCGTCGTGTCCTGATCACTGGTGCCGGTGGTTCAATCGGTAGCGAACTGACCCGCCAGATCGCCTCGTTCGAGCCGGCGGAAATCGTCATGATCGAAAACACGGAATACAATGCTTATTCGATCGACATGGACCTGAGCCAGAACTTCCCCGAAGTTTCGCGCCGCATCTATGTTGCCGATATTCGCAGCGCTGACCGTGTGAACAAGATCTTCCAACGTCATCGTCCCGAGCTGGTGTTTAATGCGGCTGCGTTGAAGCACGTACCAATGGTCGAGCTGAACCCGTGCGAAGGCGTTTTGACCAACGTGATCGGGACGCGTAACGTCGCCGATGCTGCGCGCAATGTAGGTGCCATTGCGATGGTGCAGGTTTCGACCGACAAGGCCGTGAACAGCACCAGCGTCATGGGTGCAACCAAGCGTGTTGCGGAATTCTACGCTCAGGCGCAGGACCGTGTAACCAACGGCACTGATGAGGCCACACGCTTCTTCTCGGTCCGGTTTGGTAACGTTCTGGGCTCGTCGGGTTCGCTGATCCCGCTGTTCCAGCGCCAGATTTCGGAAGGCGGCCCTCTGACGGTCACTGACCCGAAGATGGAACGCTATTTCATGACCATTCGTGAGGCCGTCCAGTTGACGCTGGTTGCGGCGGCCAAAGGATTGAATCTGGAAAACAGCCACGGCGAAATCTTTGTTCTGGACATGGGTCGCCCGGTGAAAATCGTTGATCTGGCCGAGCGTATGATCCGTCTGGCGGGGCTGGTTCCTTACAAGGACATCGACATCAAGTTCATCGGTATTCGCAAAGGCGAAAAGCTGTATGAGGAGCTGTTTGATGTGACCGAAGAGCATCGCGAAAGCGGCATCCCGGGTGTCGCGTCGGCGATCCCCGAAGGTGTCTCGGTGGCACGTCTGCGTGCTATGATCCTCAAGCTGGAACAGGCTGCACTGGATGGCGACGATCTGGGCGTCAAAAAGCTGCTGAAAGAGCTGGTGCCAGGTTATGGCGTCAACGGGCTGCGTCCGATTGAAACAAAGGATCTGATCAAACCTCGGACCAAGTCGAAGATCACCGCGATCCCGACCGAGAAGATGGTCGGTGCCTTTGCAAACTCCGATGCTTTGGAAACCGTCGGTGGCCGCTAAAGCTATTGTTTGAAGTTATTGTTGTGTCGGCTTTGACCCAAGCCGTGTGTGTTACGAGTAACTAAGGGCTCTTACGAGCGTTTCATAAGATGTCAGAACTGAGTCAATCTGGCGTGATCACTCCCTCCCGGCACGGGTGGGATCGGATCCTGCGGTTTATCGGGGCCGGTGTGATCAACACGCTGTTTGGATATGCCGTATTTTCGATACTGGTCTGGTTCGGCGCTCACCCTCAGGTAGCGCTTGCCATCCAGTTCATAGTCGGGGTTCTTTGGAACTTTCAGGTCCATGGTCGTTTCGTGTTCTACGTACAGGGCTATGGGCGGCTGCCGCATTACGCCGTGTCCTATGTCATTGTCTATGCGTTTAACGCAGCACTGCTGTGGGCTTTGCTACAGCTCGGGTTTGATGCTTATCTGGCGCAGGCCATTGCACTGGGGCCGACTGTTGTTTTGTCATATGTTCTGATCTCACGTGCTTTGCGTCCTAACCCGCAGAAAGGTGAGCAATGACCCATTCCGTTGACCCTGGCCTGAGCGTTGATCCGGAGATCCATGCAACAATGCGCTCTGGTGGTAGCCTATTGATGCGGGTTGTAACGATTGGCGTTTTGGTTGTCCTGTTTGCGGCGCTCTACGGGCGTATCATGGGGTATGGCCTGCGTCGGGACGAACTGATGTTCGTGCCCCCAGCTGAACTTTTGGGCTATTGGAGCCTCTACAGCGATTTCTTCTATAACCATGTTCCCAATTCTGCTTGGTATTACAGGGGGTTCTACTTGCTGTTCGGGGGCGAGGGCCTTCTGGCCTCGGCTCGTTTCGGACAGTTCTTTGCCTGGTTGCTACTAGCCTCGGGCATCGGCTGGGCGACCTGGAGGATTTCCGGCTCACGCCTTCTGGCGGTATTCTTTGTTGTGGCGCTTGTGGTCAACGAAACGCTGCAAGCTCAGGCGGGGATGGCCGCAAGCAACAACTTACTGCCTTTGCCTTTCGCCGTATGGGGGCTTGGCCTGTTCATTGTTCAGACTCTAAAGGATCGTCCGGGATTCCTTTGGTTGGTATTGTCTGGTCTCTGCTTGTCAATTGCGGCGGGCATGAAGGTCAGTGCTGCGATGTTCATCCCACCGGTAGCGATCGCCGCGTTCCTGCTGCCCTGGCATCTGCGGCTAGCAGCTCGTCTGCGCGGGGTCGTTCTACCAGTGCTTATCGGCGGTTTGATTGGGGCCATTCCCTTGTTCTGGTATCTGGCATCTGGCCCTTCGGATTTTCTGGCGCATATACTGAAATTTCACACCGGCCCGCATGTGGCCTATTGGCAGGCGAATGCTTCGTCCGAGCCTGGGCTGGCCATGGGGATCGGTGGCAAGGTCCTGCTGGCCTATGCAACCTGGTTCGGGGGTGCGGCTTTGGTCGGATTGATGGCTGTGTTCTTCGTTGCCGCACTGGCTGGCGCCAGTGTTTTGCGTCTGGGGCATGGAACAGGTCAGATCATACTGGTTCTGGCGCTGCTGGGCATAACGGCACTGTTCAGCTTTGCGCCGACTCCCGGTTTTCCTCAGTATTATATCCAGCCGCTGATTGTTGTTCCCCTTTTGGGGGCTTTGATCTATCGCCTTGTTCCCACTGAAAAACGTACGGCTATTGCACCTCTCTGCGCGGCGGGTTTCGCATTGATGGTGCTGCTGGGAGCACCGAGACTTGCGCCCGGGCTGCTGAATCTTGCGAAGCCAGACAGCTTTACGACCGCCCGCATCGCAAAAGGCGCTCAAGCCTTGCAGGACGTGGTCGCAGACAGTGAGATCCCGGATGGTCCGGTCGCGACGCTGATGCCGCTTTATCCACTCGAAGTCCACCTGCCGGTCTACGCTGAACTGGCCACTGGCCCCTTCGCTTATCGCATCGAGCCCTACACAGACCCGGAACTGGCGCAGCACTATGTTATGGCCGGCGCAGATGATCTGATTGCTCTGTTTGATTCCAATCCGCCCTCCGCTTTCCTTTTGGGATATGATTCCACACTTGAGGCGCCATTGTTGCGATATGCGCAAACAAATGGCTACGCTGCGGTGCCAAAAGACGGGTTAAATAACCGCTATGGAAAAGGTGTGATATACTCCAAGCGCGCGGGAGTGGCAGATTGAACGCATGCACCACCCACCCCGCCCGAGCAACAATGGGCAATCCGCCTTAACCCCGACGTAACATTGAAATTTAGTTAAAGGTATTTTGAGGGAGTAGCAAAGATGAAAACAGTACTTCTGGCAGGAGGATTGGGATCGCGTTTGGCCGAAGAAACGGTCGCGATTCCGAAGCCAATGGTTGAGGTTGGAGGCCGCCCGATTATCGCGCGCGTCATGGATATCTACAGCCATTTCGGCCACCGTGATTTTGTTGTTGCCGCAGGGTACAAAGCCCTTCTGTTGAAACAGTTTTTTGCCAATTACCACCTGATCGCAAACAACATTTCGGTTGCTCTGGATACAGGTGAGCTGAAACTGGTGCCGTCGGCACCGGGTGGTTGGAATGTGTCGGTTGTTGACACCGGCGCGCACACCATGACCAGCGGGCGTATTCGTCGCCTGAAAGAATGGCTGGACCCGGGTGAGACATTCATGTGCACCTATTCGGACGGTCTGGGCAATATCGATATCAACGCGTTGATCGACTTCCACAAATCCCACGGTAAGCTGGCAACTGTCACAGCCGTGCAGCCGCCTGCGCGGTTCGGCAACATCGAACTTAAGGGTGACCGGGTGGATGCGTTCACCGAAAAAGTGCGCCGCCGCGAGACCTGGATCAATGGCGGGTACTTCGTGTTTGAACCGGGTGTTTTGGACTATATGGTCGACGATACCGAGCCGCTGGAACAGTCGCCTCTGTCGCAAATGGCCCGGGACGGAGAGCTTATGGCCTATCGTCATGATGGGTTCTGGCATCCGATGGACACGATCCGTGACCGCAATGCGCTGAACGCGCTAAGCGAAGAGGAAACGCCGCCCTGGATGCAGTTCGGTGATCAATCTTCGGCCGAATACCCGGTTGCAATCTGAGGGTAAAATGACTGCACATCAGCATCAGATGTTCGGCGGCCAGTTCAATGGCCGCCGTGTCCTTGTGACCGGCCATAGCGGGTTCAAGGGCGGCTGGATGTCGTTGTGGCTGCAACGGCTGGGCGCGCAGGTGACGGGATTGTCGCTGCCACCCGAGTCTGGCCCGTGCTTCTATGACAGCTGCGATCTGGCTCAGGCCACCGACAGCCGGTTTGCCGATATCCGCGAGCCTGATGCTCTGGCCGAAACGCTGGACGGGGTCGATGCCGAGGTTCTGTTCCACATGGCGGCCCAACCGCTGGTGCGCAAATCCTACCGGGAACCGGCAGAGACCTTTGCCACCAATGTGCAGGGCACGGCCAATGTGCTGGAACTTGCGCGCAAGATGCCGTCGCTGAAGGCGGTGATCGTGATCACCAGTGACAAATGCTATGACAATCGCGAGTGGGTCTGGGGCTATCGTGAAAACGATCCGCTGGGTGGAAAAGACCCCTATAGCGCATCCAAGGCCGCAACCGAGCTTGTGGCCCAGTCCTATGCGCATTCCTTCTTTTCCGATCCGAGCGGCCCGCAACTTGCAACCGTGCGCGCCGGAAACGTGTTTGGTGGCGGTGATTGGGGCGAGGATCGTCTGGTCCCCGATATCATTCGCGCCTGGGCCAAGGGCGAGCCGGTTGTCATCCGCAACCCCGCCAGCGTGCGCCCGTGGCAGCATGTTCTGGAGCCTGTTTCAGGCTATCTGCGCGTTGCCGAAAAGATGCTGACAGACGGTGCGCCCTATGCCGGGGCGTGGAATTTCGGCCCGGATGTCTCAAGCACCGTAGATGTGCGCCAGTTGGCTGACATGATCCAGCGTGCCTGGGGCGATGGAGCACCTATGTTCAGCTTCCCCGATCAGATCACCGATGCGCCGCACGAGGCCGGTATCCTGCGACTGGACAGCACCATGGCTCAAACGCGCCTGAACTGGCGTCCTCAGTTGACGCTGCAAGGGGCCATCAACCTGACCGCAGATTGGTATAAAGCCCATGCTGCGGGGAAGAACATGGCACAGGTCACCGCGACACAGATCGAATACTTCGAAACCCTGACAACATCTGAAACACATGACGCGACCCCAGTCGCCGCACAGTAAACTGCATATTTTTAAGGAGTGCCTTTTATGAGAGTGAACTACGGGCAAACCGTCCATGGCCAGGAAGAGATCGACGCCGTTGTCGAGGTTCTGAAAACATCGACCCAAATGGGCCCCAAGGTGCGCGAGATGCAGGCTAAGGTTGCCAAGCTTTTTGCCAAGAACCATGGCATCATGACAAACTCAGGCTCGTCCGCAAATTATCTGGCGGTTGAGATTCTGGACCTGCCGGAAGGTAGTGAAGTCATTACGCCTGCGCTGACATTTGCGACGACTGTGGCGCCGTTAGTGCGCAAGGGTCTGATCCCTGCATTCGTGGATGCCGCAGTGGGCACCTATAATATCGATGTGGACCAAATCGAACGGATGATCACACCGAACACGTCGGCCATGATGATCCCATCGCTGATCGGCAACCTACCGGACTGGCGCAAAATCCGCGAGTTGGCGGATGCGCATGGTCTGAAAGTGATCGAAGACAGCGCCGATACGTTGGACGCGCAGATGGATGGCACCAGCACAGGCGTGTATTCCGACGTCTCGACCACCAGCTTCTATGGCAGTCACGTGATCAACGGGGCCGGCAATGGCGGGATGCTATGTGTTGACGATGAAGAACTGGCGCGCAAGGCACTGCTGATGCGGTCCTGGGGGCGCAGCTCGTCCCTGTTTGTTGAATCCGAGGCGATTGAGAACCGGTTCAACGTGCAGCTGGACGGCATCGACTATGATGCCAAGTTCCTGTTCGAAGCTCTGGGCTTCAACCTTGAGCCGTCGGAAATCAGCGCCGCATTTGGCTTGGTGCAGTTGGGTAAATTGGACAACAATATCCGTCTGCGTGAAAAAGCGTTTGCTGCACATCTGGAATTCTTCAAGCAATATGAAGAATGGTTCATCCTGCCCCGTCAGCTGCCAGGGTCGCGTACAGGCTGGCTGTCCTTCCCAGTCACGATCCGCGATGGGGCGCCCTTTACGCGCCGCGAGATGCAGATCTTCTTGGAGACCGCCGATATCCAGACCCGTCCGGTCTTTACCGGAAACATTCTGCGGCAACCGGCCATGAAAGGTGTTGAATACCGTACCGATCCTGCGGGTTACCCGGTCTCGGATGAGGTGATGCGCGGGGGTGTTCTGTTGGCCTGTCACCATGGTTTGACACAAGCGCATATCGACTACATGCATGAAAAGCTGACAGAATTCCTGCAGCCTCATGTTGCCGGGCTCTCGCGGGAGGCGTCCTGATGCCACTGGCCCCGACCGAGGCGATCCGGGATCTGATCCGGGATGATTTCAAACAGGGTACCGGTCCATGCGCTGTCAACGGCGCGGTGCCGGTCTTTGTGAACTATGAAACCTCGGTCATCGAGCCCCCCAAGCCCACGGATATCGAAGTTGAATCGCAGATTCACCGGCGCAGCTATCGCGGGCCGGTGAAGCTGTTGAAACGGCTGGCGTCGCCCATCAAACAGGTGACATTGCGCAATGTGGATCGGTTCTTGTCCGAAATTAAGTCACTGAACCCAAACCCGCGCGTTTTGATCGTGGGGGGTGGCAGTGTCGGGCAGGGGATGGGGAAGCTCTACGAAGATCCCAGCGTTCAGATCTTTGCCTTCGACATCTACCAGTCGCCGAACATCCAGTTCGTTGCCGATGCCCATGACATCCCGATGCAGGATGACGTGTTTGATGGCGTGATCGTTCAGGCTGTTTTGGAACATGTGCTGGACCCCCGCCAGGTCGCGGCCGAGATTCATCGCGTGCTCAAACCCGGCGGCTTGATCTATGCGGAAACCCCGTTTCTGCAGCAGGTCCACGAAGGGGCCTATGACTTTACCCGCTTTACCGAAAGCGGCCACCGCTATCTGTTCCGCGCATTCGATCGGATCGACTCGGGTGCCAGCGCGGGGCCCGGTGTGCAGTTCATGTGGTCGGTCGATTACCTGTTCCGCGGCCTGTTCCGGTCACGCACGGCGGGCAAGATTGCCAAACTTTGTGTCTTTTGGGCGCAATATCTGGATCGCTTGATCCCTGAACCCTATCGTGTTGACGGGGCCAGTGGCGTGTTTTTCCTTGGGCGTAAGTCCGATGCGGTCCTGCAACCGAAAGAGGCGGTCTCGCATTACCGGGGCGCGCAGTAGTCATGATGCGAGTGCTCATCACCGGCGCAAATGGCTTTATCGGTTCGCATCTGGTGCGGGCCTGCGTTGCTCGTGGGGATGAGGTGACCGCATTGGTCCGCCCGGGATCAGGCATTGATCGGTTGGCTGATGTGGCTGCGAATATCCATTTGGCTCGGGTAGCGTTGACCGACACTGCCGCAGTCGCCCCTTTGTTTCACAATGCCCAGCCTGATCTGGTGTTCCACGCGGCCGCAAAAACTCGTATTCCGAATGGTCCGGACCTGAGTGATGCGCCCGCTAGCCTGAGGGAAAATGTCGACAGCATTCTGTCGGTTTTGAGTGCTGCGGCGGAATGTGAAACACCCCCGGGTGCATTTGTGCGTTTGGGCACGATTGCAGAATATGGGGACAACCCGGTTCCCTATCTCGAAACACAGTGTGAAAAGCCGCGCGATAGCTACGGTGCCTCGATGCTGACCGGCACAAAATATCTTGAGATGTTGCAGCCCCGCCTGCCATTCCCGGCAGTGACGGCGCGCTTGTCCTTGACTTATGGCCCAGGTCAAACCGGGCAGCAGCTGGTGCCTTACCTTGTCGAAAGCTTGCTAACCAACAAACCAGCCCAGATCGGCCGCCCCGACGATGCGCGCGATTTGCTCTATATCGATGACGCCGTGCGTGGGTTGTTGATGCTGGGGTCTGACCCGAAGGCCGCCGGCCCGGTCGTCAATATCAGTACCGGAGTCGCGACAAAGGTGCGGGATGTGGCCAAGATGGTGCACCGCCTCTCGAACGCGCCTAAAGATCTGCTGCAGTTTGGCTCTCCCGCCGGGGTGCCGATCGATCTGATCAACCATCCCGGTCTGATGCAATCCAGCTATGACTGGAGACCCGAAACCAATATGCAGGACGGGCTGAAGCAGACGGTCGAATGGGCTTTGCGCGCGCAGGCGACACTGACAGGATCGGTTTCATGACACTCGTTTCTATACTTATCCCGGCCTATAATGAAGAAGACAACGTGCGGACGGCCTATGACCGAGTCATTCAGGTGTTTGACGGGCTCGACGGGTATGAGCCCGAGATCATCTTCACCGACAATCATTCAGAAGACCGCACATTCGAGCTCCTGTCCGAGATCGCCAAAGAGGACCCGCGCGTTCGCGTCATCCGGTTTGCGCGGAACATGGGATATCAGGCGTCGGTCCTGACGGCCTATCGTTCGGCTAACGGGGCCTGTGCGGTGCAGCTGGACTGTGACATGCAGGATCCGCCCGAGTTGATCCCGCAGATGCTGGATCTTTGGCGTCAGGGCAATCACGTGGTTTACGGCATTCGCCGCAGCCTGCCGGATGGCCCATTGGTGGCCTGGGCCCGGCGCGCCTTTTATGCGTTGATCGACATGATCAGCGATGATGATCTGCCGCGCAATGCGGGTGAGTTTCGCCTGACCGACCGCCGCATTCTGGATGAGCTGCGCCGGGTCGATGACCGCTCACCCTATGTTCGGGGTCTGATCAGCGGCATGGGGTTCAATCAGGTCGGATTTGAATATGACCGCGTGGCGCGCACCGCCGGGGAATCCAAATTTCCGTTCCGGGCGATGCTGTCTTTGGCCGTTGATGGGTTGATCAACCACTCGTTGTTGCCCCTGCGGCTGGCGTCGATGATCAGCCTGACGGTCGGTCTTTCGATGTTCCTCCTGATGGTGGGCTATCTGATCGCCAAACTGATCTTTGGTGCCGAATGGCCAGCTGGTTTTGCGACCACCACGATCTTGCTGCTGTTATCGATGACGTTGAACGCCATGTTCCTGGGTATTTTGGGGGAATACATCGGTCGTATCTTCCTGCAATCCAAAGATCTGAATCGCCCTATTGTCGAACATGAACTCAACAGACCGGGACCCAGCGATCAGCCTCTGACACAGCCCCTGCGCGAGACCGAAGAACCGCGCAAGAAGATGTCAGGATAACACCGCGTGAAGATCCTTATCATTCAGGGTGGTTTTGGCGCTGGCGGAGCGGAGAAGATCGTATCGATTTTGGCCGCGCATCGTGCCGAGCGTGGGGATGAGGTTCACGTGGCTGGGTTGACCATGCCACCCGGTGGTTCGTATTTCCCGTTTCCCGACGAGGTTACGCTTCACGTCGCCCAAGCAGGTGGCGGGCAATTGGATCGGTTGCGCCACATCCGATCAGTCATCCAGCAGATTGCCCCAGATGTCATCGTCAGCTTCCTGACCAAGATCAACGTGTTGACCTTGATTGCGACGCTGGATCGAGCCACCCCGGTGATCATATCCGAACGAAACAATCCGCGCGCGCAGACCGCCAATCCGGTCTGGCGGCACGCCCAGAACCTGCTGGCGCGGCGGGCGCGGGCGGTTGTGATGCAGACACAGCGCGCCAGTGAGGATTTGCCGCGCGCGATACAGCGTAAGGCGCGGATTATCGCAAACCCATGCGCCTTGCCCACCGGCGCGCGCGAACATCTGGGCACAGGATTTTCCAACCTTGTGGCGGTAGGTCGGTTGGATCACCAAAAAGGGTTTGATCTGCTGCTTGATGCCATGCCGCAAATCCTGGCGGGCAATCCCGGTGCAAGACTTACCATCTATGGCGAAGGCCCCGCGCGCAAAGCGCTGGAGGCGCAGCGGGATAGGCTGCAGCTTGGGGATGTGGTGTCGATGCCAGGCTCCAGTGCAGCGCCGGGTGAATGGATGGACAATGCCGACATTCTGGTTTTCTCATCGCGTTACGAAGGTTTCCCCAATGTGCTGGCCGAAGCCACCGTCACGGGTTTGCCGCTAGTTTCATTCGATTGTCCCTATGGCCCGCGCGAGTTGATACGGCCCGAGGAGAACGGTTTGCTGGTTCCTCCCGAGGATGTGGATGGTTTGGCGCGGGCCGTTCTGCGCCTGTCCTCATCGCCTGAGCTGTTGCAGAAGATGCGCGATGCGGATTTGGAAAGCAGGGTCTGGTTGGCCCCCGACAACATCCTTGCAGAGTGGGACGAAACAATTGACGATGTGGCCTAAGGCCCATTCTGCGCACTGACACAGCGAAGGTTTCACCGGGTGAGTTATTTCAGCAGCAAATCAACCAGGACCAGCCTGATCTTCACATCTGCGGATCGGAGTGTGACGTGTTGCAAAGTTTGAATACTATGGCAGCGGAACAAGACGCCCCGATGCGCAAGATTGCGGTTGTGGCCAATCTAACCTCGTCGCTGATCAATTTTCGCTATGATCTGTTGCGCGAGTTGTCGATACGCGCCGAAGTGATCGCCTGCGGCCCGGAACGTCACGCGCCCAGTGAAGAAGCGTTGCGCGAGATCGGAGTGAAATTCGTACATTTCCCGTTGGCGCGCACCGGAATGAACCCGATCGCGGATCTGCAAACACTGCGCAGCTTGCGCCAGATCTTTGCCGATTTCGCGCCAGATACCGTTTTTGCCTATACGATGAAGCCTATCATCTATGGCTGTCTGGCCGCGCGCCTGGCTGGGGTTCCGCAGAAATACGCGATGTGCACAGGCTTGGGCTATGTGTTCAATGCGCAGAACACCAGCCTGAAACGTCGTGCCGTCCGTGCCTTGTCTGCCAATATGTACCGACTGTCCTTGCGAGGTGTGGATGAGCTGCTGGTCTATAACACCGTTGACGAGCAGGAGTTCAAAGATCGTCGCATGGTCGGGCACGGCACGCGGCTGAGCGTTGTGCCGGGGTCGGGTGTCAATCTTGATAAATACGCGCCATCTGATCCACCAGACGGCCCGCCGGTCTTTCTGATGATCTCGCGCCTGCTGAAGGAAAAGGGCGTTTTTGACTACGTAGAAGCTGCCAGGCTTTTGAAACACGACTACCCGCAGGCACGGTTCCAGTTGCTGGGCCCTATGGATGCCAATCCGGATTCTGTCGGTCAGAATGAAATCGATCAGTGGGAACGAGAAGGCGTGGTCGAGTATCTGGGCGAAACAGATGACGTCAGACCTTACCTGCGAAAGTGTTCGGTCTTTGTGCTGCCATCTGCCTATCGCGAAGGAATACCACGCACGATCCTCGAGGCGATGTCGACAGGGCGTGCGGTCGTAACAACAAACGCGCCTGGATGCGCCGACCCGGTGATCGAAGCTGAGACCGGTTTTGTGGTTCCGATGCGTGATCCGCAATCGCTGAGCCAAGCCATGGCACGTTTCTTGAAAAGCCCCGAGTTGATTCCGCAGATGGGGCAGGCCTCGCGCAGCCGGGCTGAGGCTGTCTTTGATGTCCGGCGTATCAACACCATTCTGCTGCGCAAAATGGGTCTGCTGCGACCGGATCAACAGCTTTACTCATCTTCCGAGTGAACATCTGACCTGCGCGTAAAGCAATGCGGAATGTAGTAAATAGTTAATTATTTACAGCATGATAATCGGTATTTTTTGGGAAAATCATCAAACCTACGGGATTCCCCTAATATCCGCAGCCTACAAGCTTTGGTAAGTTAGGTTCAACCTGAGATAAATACCGGTGGCGCCTTCGGGCACTATCACTCACTCGAAAAAATGACCAGCATTTGGGGTGCTGGTCATTTGCTTTTTCAGGGACGCGGATAGGGTTAGGTCGACTGGCGATCAGGCATCTGATACCCGTATTGGCCAAGGTCAAGCCCTGTCAGTTCTTGCAAAGCAGCGTTGGACTCGGCGAAGGCCCCATCAAACTGTTCAGCAGCATATTTGGCCGTGCGCCGTTCGATCATAGTATCCAGAGCGGTTGGGAAAATCCGGCTAAGCGGGCCGCTGAGCTTACCGAATCTACGGGATGCATTCGGCAAAGGAACGAATGCTCCGGCGCTGAGCTGGTTTCTGCTGAGCGTCCGATTGACCACCCGCTGAAGCACCTGAAAGCTTTGCGACCGTTTGGTGTTGGTTCGGTCGAACTGCTGTTTCGGGGCTTCAACACCCAACCCACCACAAAGCTGCGCTACAAACGCGTCCGAATCCCGGACGAATTGTTCATATGTCAGCCCGTGTACGCGATCTTCTCCGAACAGCGCTTGATAGTATTTGAACAGGCGATGGTAGTGATAGAATTCCGGGCTGAACATGGGTACGCGGCGCATCATTGGTTCGACCTGAGCGATGTATCGCTTGAACGATTTATGCCCGCCATCGGTGATGTATTGGCTGTACATCGACAGGATGCTGGACAGTTGTTCGCGAAAGACGATCAGCACATGCGCATCCGGGAATGTCTTCTTCAGGCGGTCGGCGATCATCGGGCTGTCGAATCCGCCGGTCGCCGGATAGCCAGAAAATCGTTCGTGCGAGAACACGGCGACTTTTCCTGATCCGTGGGCAGTATCCAGAAATCCAGCGTATTGTTCACGAACGGCGTCCGGATCAAATGTTAAGGGTTGCGGCAATACGAATCTGTTCGACAAGACATATTTTGGCTCACCCGGCGGGGTGGCAAACGGCCCATCAGCTGCCGAGAACAGCTGCTTTTGCAACGCAGATGTCGCGGTCTTGTGGTACCCAATGTGTATGAGAACTTTTGCTTGTTCCATATGGTGTTAATCAATACCCAAACTCAAATCGCAACCAAACGCGTTCGCACCAAAAAGGCAAGTCTTCACGACTTTTCCCCTCTGCATTCACCGGCCCCTATTGTAAGCTCTCTTTGTGGAAAACAGGATTCCAAAAACAGGACTGGATTTCGTTATCAAACTTCGCTTTGGTAAAAGGATACAAGTCCAAAAAACAAAATGATAGAACAAGTAACAGTTTGGAATCGCCAAAATTTGAAATTTAATGAGTGACGAAAGGTATTTGACCTGAGACGAGTGCCAAGGTTGTTTTGCACCATGTTAAGTTCAGGTGCCCGGGGCGACACCCGGAAGGAACATCCATCAAGACCATGATCCGTTTTGACGCCAAATCCCTGATCGGGCGGCTTGCAAAGAACATGTCCTGGCTGTTCTTGTCCCAGATACTCATCGCGGTGTTTGGGCTGCTGACTCTGATCATCACCGCGCGCGCGGTGGGCCCTGCTGCGGTGGGGATACTGGCTTTGGTTGATGCTTATGTGCAGGTGCTGGACCGGCTGTGTCGGCTGGAACCGTGGCAGGCCGTGATTAAGTACGGCAGCGACGCGCTGACCGAGGAGGATACAAACCGCTTTGCACATCTGATCAAACTGTCGGTTGTCATAGATATTCTTGGAGGTCTTCTGGCAGGTGCAGTCGCCATCTTGCTTGCGCCGTTTCTAGCCCCGCTGATCGGCCTGCCCGAAGACCGCGGTTCAACCTATATCGTTCTTGTAGCCTTGGGATTGTTCCTGTCGCTGCGGCCCACCGGTATTGCAGTGTTGCGCGTTCATGACCGGTTTGATCTGCTGGCTGTGTCAGACATGGTGGTCGCCGGTTTGCGGCTTGTGGGCACGATCATTGTGTTCCTGCTGGATCTGGGACTTTGGGCGTTTCTGGCTCTGATGCTGATGCATCAGGTTTTGACTGGCCTTGTTGCCTTCTGCCTTGCGCTGCGCGAACTGAAACGGCGTGGCGTACACAGCTTTATGCGGTTGAGCCTCAGAACTGCGCTAAAGCAGAACCCCCGGTTCCTGCGGTTTTTGTGGAATTCGAACTTCAACGTCGTGCTGCGGCAATCAACCCAACGGCTTGACGTGCTTGTCGTGGGGGCGCTTCTGGATGTTACCTCGGTTGGTTTCTATCAAGTCGGCAAACGTATCATGACGAATATCGTGCGTATCGGCGGCCCGATCCGACAGGTCCTGTACCCTGAGATGACGCGGCTTTGGTCTGCGCAAGAGTTCATCAAGTTCTGGAAACTTGTGCGCTATGTCTCACTGGTGATGTTGAGCGTGTCGCTGGTGATTTCGATCCCGCTGGCGTGGAAAATGTCTGATCTCGCGGTCTTGCTGTTTGGGGCCGAATTTGCGGGCGCTGCTCCGGTTATGACAATTCTGATGTTTGCGGCGGTGATCTATCTGGGCGGGTTGTCGTTAAATCCAACCATGCTGAGCATGGGGCTGGATCGGGCATTGGTGCGTACAACAATGGTGGCGACCGGCATATTCGCGTTGTCGTTCATACCGTTGCTTTATATCTTGGGGATCGAGGGTGTCGCCCTGTCCCATGTGGTTTTCAACATCGTCTGGACGACGGGATGCATCTTTGCCATCCGGTCACATCTGGCGCGGCAGTAGGGGATCGCCAACACATTAAGAAACCACGTTTGAAGACCCCGCATTTACCAGTGATTTAAGATTAACGAGAAGACAAATGACCAAACGAATCTTGTTTCCTTTTGAAGGGGACACCGTCATCGGTGGCAGCCATGTCTCGGCCATGAAGCTGGCCGCAGGCTTGGACCGATCAAAATACGAACCTTATATCATTGTGCACTATCAGGATGGTCTGGCGGGGGAGTACGCCAAATCACTGAGGCTGGACTATGAGGTGCTTGAAAAGCCTGCTCTCATGTCACCAGGGCAGATCAAATATGAAGGGGATTGCGGGCCCGCAAAGTATTTGTTGTCCAGCGTCCCGGGGTTCATCTCGGTTCTGAACCGCATCAAACCGGATATCGTCCATACGAACGAAGGCCGCATGCATTCAAACTGGGCGCTGCCGACGAAACTGTCAGGTCGCAAGCATATCTGGCATCACCGGCAGGACCCGACCGCCTTTGGGATCAATAAGCTGGCACCGGTCCTGTCGGACCATATCATCAGCGTTTCTCATTTTTCGAAACCCAGCAAACCGGTGCGGTCGGTGGATAAGAAGTTCACCGTAATCCGCAGTCCGTTCGACTTTAACCCCAACCCGCCCGATCCCGGGCAAGCACGGCAGGACGTGTTGGACGAACTGAACCTACCGCCAGAGGCGCTGATGCTGGGGTATTTCGGAAATTACGTTCCGCGAAAGCGCCCTGATCATTTTGTCAAAGCGGTCGCTGCAATTCAAAAGGCCATGCCCGATGTGCCGGTGCACGGCCTGCTGTTTGGCAGCGTCGGCGAGCGCGGCGGTGAATTGGAAAAAACCTGTAAAGATCTGGCATCCGAGGCTTGGATGGATGACCAGATTCACTTCATGGGCTTCCGTCAGCCGATCGACGGTTACATGGCCGCGATGGACGCTAATCTGGTCACCGCATTGGATGAACCCTTTGGACGCACATTGATTGAAACCATGTATCTAGGCACCCCTGTGGTGGCCACACGGCACGGCGGCAATGTTGAGGCGATTGTGGAGGGCGAGAACGGATTTCTTGTTGATCCATTCGACGCCGAGGCGTTTGTTGAACCTGTCAAACGGATGCATAATGACAGAGCGTTGAAGGAGCGGATTATCGACGCCGGTCAGCGCTATGCCAGAGAGAATTTCGGGATGGCCATTCACATTGACGGTGTGTGCAAAATTTACGACCAGCTTCTGGGCTGAACCTGCACTGCACCCAAAGTCAGTCTTTGGGTGCGTTTGTCTGAGTGACACCCGGGAACTGCAGATAGGACAGGCGCCGAATCTCGCGCCGTCCGCGCGCCAAGGAATCCAGGATCAAGGCGCAGACAACCGACAACATTGCAGCCACAAACCCTGCAACCGCCACAATCAGAGATGGGAACCTGCTGACGATCCCCGTTTGCAGGAACTCGTTCAAGACCGACAGGAATACAGACAACGACGGAAGAAAGAAGATCAGAGCCAGCGACATGAAGAAGACCATAGGTTTTTCTTCTTTGATCAACAGGCTGATCATCTTGAGAATGCGCCAGCCATCCTTGAAGGTCGAAAGCTTCGAGGTTGATTCCGGCAGGCGCGAGAAATAGCTCGTTTGAACTTCGCCGATGGGCATGCGCATCTGCATGGCATGGACCGTCAGTTCCGTTTCGATCTCAAATCCGTTCGATAGGGCCGGGAAGCTTTTGACAAAGCGACGGCTGAACACGCGATAGCCTGACAGCAAATCGTCGATCTTGTCGCTGAAGAAGAACTTGACCAAGCCAGTAAACAGCGCGTTGCCGAACTTGTGTCCCCGCCGATAGGCCTCGGTCTCTTTGTTCACACGTGCGCCGTTCACCATATCCAGGTTCTGCGACACCAGAAGTTGGACAAGCTGGGGCGCGGCGGCGCTGTCATAGGTCGCATCCCCATCGGCCATCACATAAACATCAGCCTCGACATCCGCGAACATCCGGCGGACGACATTGCCTTTGCCCTGTAGATTTTCGGTGCGAACCACGGCACCTGCCTCGCGCGCGACCTGAGTGGTGTTGTCGGTCGAGTTATTGTCAAAGACATAGATTGTCGCGCCTGGCAGAGCTGCCCGAAACTGCGCGATGGTTTCGCCAATGGCGACCGCCTCGTTATAGCAGGGCAGGATCACCGCAATCTCAAGCCCTTGCGGCCAGAGCGCTTCGTCGGTGCCAACTTCATGTTCGGCTTTCGTCATAAGCATGACGCGCCCCTCAGCTGAGTTAAGTTGAGGAAGTGTAACCGCAGGGCAGGCCCCTCGGCACGTCGTTAATTGCCCAAAGTATTCAAAAGAGTTCCATCTGTTGTACGGATGACCTCGGTCAGGTTCAGTTCTTGCGTCAACTCGTCCTGAGTGGGCAAGTAGAACCGCCATGTCACATCATCGAAATAGGCAACAACAGCTGTTCCATTTGCCAAACCTTCCCGCATTTCACCCAGCGTTTTGGCGTAGGGGCGTTCGGGGATTTCGAACCCGGTGCGTCGGTTGAATTTCATTGGTAACCAGGTGGTTTTGTACCCTGTGACCAGATGAACCACGTCCGGGGCATTGGAATACACAAATGTCTCGGGGTCCAGTTTGCCAATCTCAGCCGCCAACGGCGATTGATACCATTTCGGACCTGCGAAAAAGATGCCCTCTTCCCGGAACTCGGTAATCAGATTTCCGGTTCTGGCTATATTTGAGATCAGAACCAACGCGCCGAGCCCCATCAGGGCCAGCCCAGTCCAGCGCTGCAAGCCGTCGTCCGCCGCAAAACGCGCGCAGTAGTGCGCGCCCATGATGATCAGCAGCACGTAGACCGGCGCAAAATACGAGGGTTTCAAAGGTAGATTTGGTTCGATCAGGATCGACAACAGCAGCAGCGCGAAATGGCCAAAGATATAGACAGTTGCCAGCAGCGGGAATGCCGCACAACGGTTATTCGTCGTATCCGGCGCGCGTGTGACAACGCGAGTCATGGTTTCGTGCCAGACGATCCAGATCAGCAGAGCGATCAGAACCAGGCTGACGGCGATCTTCAGAACATCGGGCACCACATTTGGAAAGAACGACACCCAAATCGAGTTTGCGCCTTGTATCAGAATGGCCCATGTTGCGTTGCCCAGAAACGCAAACTCTCGCCCAAGGCCCGATCCGCCGGCTGCTGATTCGATGTATGACCACATCATCAGCGGCGCGATTACCGCGGCTAGAAAAGCTCCGGCATGCAGCAAGCGGGGTTTTATACCCTGTGGGCCCAGAAACAGGGGTGTCAAAACTCCAACGACCCAGATAGGCGCGCCGTTGAAACGGGTCAGGAACACCAGAACCGATACAAGCCCGGCCAGGATCAGAAAACGCACAGCACCCGAGCCGGCATAGACGCTCAGCAGCGCCAGAGTCAGCAGCATCAGAAAGATGAACATCCCTTCGGACAGAACGGTCACATGCAGTTCAAACACCAAAGGAGATGTTACGATCAAAAGCGCTGCAAAACCGGCGATCAACCGGGATGCTCCCAGCCCGCGCGCCAGCGCAAATGTCATCAATGCATTTAGGCAAAGGAAAGACAGGTTAACCACGGTGGCCGCCGTCAGTGGGCCCATCCCAAGACTTTCGACGATGTCGATTGCCCAGATGTATCCTGGCGAATGCCCCTGAAAATAGAATGGAAACCCAAGGTATGAGGCCGAATCCGGTCGGACCCCGATACCCCACGGAGTTGCGGCAAAGAACAAAACCACCGCAAGCAGCACTATCACTGCGCACCACATGAGATCGGGTTTTTCTACGTGAATAGTATCGGCCGTTCTCATTGCCGGCCTCCCTTGATACGTGCTGAACACAAACTCATTACTCTTCATCACAATACTCGGAATTGAACTGTTTGTCCGGGTGCCCGAACATAGATACCTTCAACCGTCGATAATCTCGTAAAACGTGTTTCCTGCTACAAAACCATCCAGTCCGACCTGCCGCGCATAATGCGCCAGATCGCTTGAGGTGTTGATAAACCCTGAATTTCGAAAGTTCAGTGAAGTATTGCACAGAACTCCGGTGCCCGAGATCGATTTGAACTCGGCCAGCAGGTCATAGAAAAACGCGTTCTGGTCGCGCCGCACGGTTTGTACGCGGGCCGAACCATCCACATGGGTCACCGCTGCCAATTTCGGGTCAGTCACCTGATGAAAGCTGAGCATATAGGGCGAGGGGCCTTTCATCGCGAAATGCAGCGCCGCGTCTTCTTCCAGGCAGGACGGAGCAACGGGGCTGTTTTCTGCTCGTCCCTTGATCCGGTTCAGCCGGGCGCGCGTCTCTGTCTTGAAGGGAGCTGCGAGTATCGACCGATTGCCCAGCGCGCGCGGGCCGATTTCACAATTGCCTCGCGTCCATCCAATGATTTTTCCGTCGTAAAGCGCTTGCGCGACTGTCTTGAGGTTCAGTTCTGAGGCCTTCAGCCCCTCCAACTCAACCTTGTCGTCCGAGAAAGACTGACCAGAATAGACAGACCATTCCAGTTTGGCTTGCCCCGTATAGTGTCGCATTGCATCGACAGCCGTACCAATTGCACAGCCCGAATCCCCTGTGGTGGGCGGCACAAACACTTCTCGAAACAGGCCGCTGTTCTCCCATTGAGCGTTCCAGTTCCCATTCAGGCCGCAGCCGCCGGCGATCAACAGTGGCAAACCCTCTTTCAGGTTCTCTTCTGCGAACTGACGAAAGCGCGAGAATATGGCGTCTGACAGTTTGGTCGCCAGATTCTTGAGCCGCTGGCTGTCGGTGCCGATATTGAAGAAGGGCGAGTTTACGAATGAGCTTTTGCGCAACGGGTTCGACGCAAGATCAACCGACAGTATCTGATCGATAAACGCCTGTTCATCTTCATCTACCGGACCAGCCTCGCCAAAGGCACAGGCGGCCATCAGGCGGCCTGGGTCCGACGGGCGCATCTCACCGCCCGAAATGGGAAACTCGGGATCGGCCAGAGCATAAAGAAACGCGAACCGGCTGCCTGGCGCGGTCATCACCTGACCCCGGTGATGAATGTTCAGATTGCGGTCGATTTCATAGAAATCACCCAAGGCGCCTTCCCACAACAGCACGTAGCAAGGCTCACCCTGTGCAAAGGGTGACAGCGCATAGCTGCACCAGATATGTGCCCGTTCATGGGTGGAGGAATAGTAGTCGACCGTCTTGCCAAAGAAGGTGCGTTTACCCACGCTTTCCGAGCCCTGGCCGATACCGAAATATCCCGCGCCCGAGGTGGTGACATGATCCATTCCGCTGCTGGACCAGCCGCTGAGAGCCAGAACCTCTGGCAGATCTTTGAACCAAAGCCCGGCATCAATGAAAGTATCAGGAGTGACCGGTGTGTAGCGAGGAAAGCTGTTCTTTTCGGCCTCATACGAGAACAAGAGGCTTTTGCTTGTACAATCGATTCCCGCCACGGTGCCGTCATGGCCAGATTTGAACGACAGAATCTTCATTCCTTGCACCTCGTAAATCGGGTCGGTATCTCATTCATCAGGATGCGCCGCCTTTACAGGCAGTTTTCGGGCGATGCCCGTCATAACAGTTTGTTCTTGCTACGCTCTTGCCATGATCCCGCGCAATCGAACGGGCTGGAACATTGGCGAGATGGGAACATACGCAAACCTGAAAATCAAAACCAAACCAAATGCCAAACTCAACGGCTGCAACCTATCAGACCGAACAGGGGTCTTGTAAACACTCTTTTCCGAGGGTGCGGTGTTTGATCCCGGGAGGGTGGAAATTGTAAACGGATTCGTCAAAATCAGAGGATTGTTCGCAGTTCAAAGCCAGTCCAAGCAAAGAGATATTTGCAGCTTATTGCGCAATACTCTAGACAAATGCTTTGATTTTCAGACCGTTCAGCCAGTTTCCGCGGACTTGCGTATTTTCTGCCGGGCTTGTGTGATCTACATCCTTGCACAGCGAACGCGAAGGCCGTTACGGTATGCGCGTTAACGGCAGTTTATTTGGCCAAGGGTGTTTTAGGTTATGTCAGTAATTTTGGGTTTGGCAACGATGAACAACAGCGCAGCGGCGTTGTTTGTAGATGGAAAACTGGTTGCCGCGGTTGAAGAAGAGCGTCTGACTCGGGTCAAGAACGACGGTGCTTTTCCCCATCATGCAATCTCGGAAGTGCTTCGGATCGGCGGTTTGAAATTCGCAGATATCGACGAGGTCGCCGTGTATTGGCAGCCCTGGCGCATGGCCGGGCGTGGTATGGGCACGGTCCGCAAGATTCTACAAAGCCCATCGGCGGCAAAAGGCGTGACAACGCGAATCGGCGCGTTGTTCTCGTCAGGCAGTGGCGGAGAAACGCCGCAGGACAGCGGCTGGATGGACCTATTCAAAATCCGCAAGATTCTGACTTCGGAACATGGGCCTTGCGATTTCAAATTGCATTACATCAATCACCACCTGACCCATCAGCTTTATGCCGAAGCGATGCGCGATTGGGACAGTTTTGTATCGTTGTCTTACGACGGCGGTGGCGAAGAAAGCTCGACCATCGTCACCACGATGCGCAATGGCAAGCGTGAGCAGATTGCCGATCACCGCTGGCCAAATTCTCTGGGTCACTTCTATTCCGCTTTCACCGGCTTTCTGGGCTTTAAGATGCTGGAAGGCGAATACAAGATGATGGGGCTGGCGCCCTATGGCAAACCCATTTACCGCGATGCGATCTTGAAAGAGATCCTGCTGTTAGAAGACAATGGCGGCTACCGGGTGAACACCACGTTGTGCGACTATCACTCGGCCCTGCGCGGTGTCTTTCATCCCCGTTTGGAAGAGCTGTTCGGTAAGGCGCGTGAGCCCGGAACCGTGCCAAATGAGCGCCATATCGACCTGGCCGCGTCGGTTCAGGCCGCATTCGAGGATGCGCTGCACCACGTGCTAGAGCCGGTCCGCAAAGCCAATCCTGACCTGCGTAAACTGGTTATCTCGGGCGGCTGCGCGTTGAACGTGACGGCAAATGGCACATTAATTTCGAATGGGACGTTTGATGAGATCATCATCCCGCCTGCACCGCATGATGCCGGTTGCGCCGTTGGTGCTGCGCTGGCCTGTATTCCGCATGATCAGGTCGACATGGCCTCGGTCCGAAACCCCTATCTGGGTGCAGAATGGGATGAGGCGTCGATCACTATGGCGTTGAACGACTATTGCGCGCAGCCTCAAACCGCGCTGCCGCAAGATGCGCTGATCGAAAAGGTCTCGGACCTGCTGGCCGATGGCAAGATTATCGCCTGGTTCCAGGGGCGGGCCGAGTTTGGCCCGAGGGCACTGGGCACCAGGTCGTTCCTGGCCGATCCCCGGCAGGACAGCATCCGCGATGACATCAACGCCAAGATCAAGAAGCGGGAGCACTTCCGTCCCTTCGCACCCAGCGTTGCAGAAGAGGCTGCGGCGGACTTTTTTGAGATCGACCAAACCAGCCCTTACATGAACATCGTTGCCCGCGTGCGTGACGATCGGGCAAAAGACATCCCGGCCATCACCCATACCGATCAGACAGCGCGCGTGCATTCGGTTTCGCCAACGGCCAACCCGATCTACCACGCCTTGCTGACGAAGTTCGGTGAAAAGACCGGTGTGCCGGTCCTGTTGAACACCTCGTTCAACATTCAGGAACCGATCGTCTATTCGCCGCTCAATGCCTGCGCGACCTTCGCGGCGTCGGGTGTGGATGCGCTGGTCATCGGTGATTTCGTCGTGCTGCGCGAGGCGTTGAAAGAGGAAAGCCCGAGCAAAGCAGTGGCGTGACCGCGTGTATCTGAGCATTGATTTCGAGGATTTCGCCCACGACCTGAAGCGCGATTTAGGTATCTGGGAAACCGGTCCATTGCGCGCAGAGGCTCTGTGGCAGAGCTATGAACTGATTGATGGCTTTTTACAGGAAAACGGTGGCCCGGACGGACGCAAGGCCACCTTTTTCTGCACAGGCGTGGTTGCGGAACGTGCCTCGGACCTGATTGCACATATTGCAGGGCAGGGGCATGAAATCGCCTGCCACTATCACTATCATGACAGTATGAACCAGCAGTCGGCGCAAACCGTCGACGCCATGCTGGCGCGTGCGAAAGATCAATTGCAAACGGCGGCGAATACTCCTGTCAAAGGTTTTCGCGCACCGAAGTTTCATGTGAACCGCGAGACGCCCGAGCAATATCAGTTGATTGAGCGGTATTTCGAATATGACAGTTCGTCTTTCTTTGGGTCGCCGGATCAATGTCGGGAATTTGTACGGATGATGGGGTTGTCAACGCTGCAGGTGTTGCCGCTGTTTTCCGCGCAATACAGGGGCAGGGGGCCTCAGATACGTCTGGGCGGAACCTATCTGAAACTCGCACCAGATAATGTGGCCAAGGATCTGATTGCACAGGCTAAAACCAACGGGTTGGCCCCACATATCTATCTTCATCCGTATGAGATATCAGGCCATCAGGCGTTTCGCGTATCCCGGCAAGAACTGGCCGCCTTGGGGGCAAAAACTGCTGCCTATTGGGGACTTCGGCAAAATCAGTGGCTGCGGTTGGGTGGCAAGCGGTTGTTGCGTAAGATCGCTCGGCTGTTGCCCCCCGAAAGACTATCTGGTCGCCTGGATCAACTGATCCCCCAATAAAAAAGGGCCGATCACAGGATCGGCCCCATAGTGACAGTTGAACCGAGGGATCAGTTCGAACCGGCATTCAGTTTTTCGTTCTGCTCACGCAGTGTGTCCGAGATGATTGCGTACCATTCACCAGACTGGCGCATCTCATTCAGGCCCTTGTTCATCATCGCGATGTATTCACGAGCAAAGGGGTTCGAGCGGTGTGCCAAGAAGCTCATGGATGACAGCGTGGATACATACGGGTTTTCGACAATGTCCTGCGATGTCAGGCCCATGTCTTTCATTGTCGCCGCGAACAGTTCCACCTCGAATGCTGCCACATCGGCTGAACCAGTCAAAACTGCATCCAGACACTCACGCGCAGAATTGGGGTGGATCAGTTCCAGGTTCTTGCTGTTCAGACCAACTTCTTCCAGAACAACCATGCTCCAGCCGGTCATACGGCAGAGGGTCGAACCTTCAAGATCTGCAAAGGTTGTTGCATTGGCGTAGTCGCTTTCTGGAAGCGTGAAAAAGCCGCCGACAACATCATATACCGGAACAGTTCCGACGAACTGCGTGCAGCGCGCCTCTGTTGCCTCGGACCATTCATATGTCCGGTTGGTACAATCTGGCAGTGTCCAGGCAATCGAAATATCGAATGCGCCTAGCGGCAAAAGAGTGTCCAAGTGCGATGTCCAGTCATCCACGAAGCTGACCGAATATTCGCGGCTGTTTCCTGCACGCTGCAGGCTCGTGGTTGCCAGACGGGTCATGATGCCGCCGCCACTCAGGCCCTCAGTCGTAAACGGTTCCCAGCCGTTACCCGCGACCATCTTGATCGGCGGGGCATAGACATTCGAGCGTTTTACGCTGGCAGCACGTTGTTCTTCCGCCGCGATAATTTCCTGAGCAGACTGACCGTTCGGCAGGCTACCGTCCTCGCAAGGCAGCGCCAGAACCAGGCCCGGCTCAAGATCGTTTGGGTTGCTGATGATGTTGCGGTTCGCGTTGAAGATCGGCTGGTAGTTTGACGAGCCATATGCCGCGATCGCGATGGTCGCCATCGTGTCGCCATCCGAAACGGTATAGTTCGTACAGGCTTGCTGCGCGGCGGCCGCACCCGCGCTCAGTGCAGTGACGGCAGTGGCCGACATCACCACTTTCTTAATATTGAGTTCAAACATGTCCACTTCCTCCAGACTTGTAGGTTTCTTAGGCCGTGCCGGGCCTTATCCATTTTCCATTTGATGTCGCAGAGCGGTCGACACGATATCGCGCCACTCTCCGGATTGCTGCATGATTGCCAGTCCCTGATTTAGCGTCTCGAGGATCGCTTCCCCATCAGGGTTATCTTTATGGGTCATGACGTTAAGCGACTTTACCGCCGCTAGGTTGGGGTTCTCGATAATGCGGTGCTGATATCCCAGACGCGAGATTGCCTCGTCCGCCAGATGGGCCTCGATGGCAACGATATCGGCGCGGCCTTCGATCACGGCGTGAAAGCAGTCATCGGGATCGACCGGGCGCAATAGGGTGATAACCGGTTCATACAGGCTGACAGCATCCATATGCGATAGCGACCAGCCTTCGGGGCGACAGATCGTTGTCCCGGCGAAATCCACATAGCTCAGTGTTTGCTCATATCCCGAGCCTTCGCGTGCGAAGAATGAATCCACAACCTCGTAGAACGGGTTCGAGAAGTTGTAGGTTTCGCACCGGTTCCGATCGCTTTCAGACAGGGCTTCTGCCTGTTCGCAATTTGGGCGGGACCACGGGAATGTGCCGTCGAATGCCAGCGTCGGCATCAACAGATCCAGATGCGAGGACCAGTCGTTAACGAACTGGATTTTGTAACCCTGTTCAGGCGCAGCGCGCAGCATCGCTGTTTCCACGAGGTGAGTGTATAGCCCGCGGTTTGGCAGCGATTCATCGGTGAAGGGCATGAAACCACCGCCCGTGATCAGCAGAAGCTGCCGGTCGCGGATCTCGGGCCGTTCACCGGTTTGTGCCTGACGGATCAATGCTGCACCTTCGGCGCGCGCAGCTTCAATCTCATCTTTAGCCGCAGCCTTTGCGGCAATTACTGCATCTTCACTGGCTTTTTGGGCTTCGGCTTCAGCGGCGGCCACCCGTGCCTCGGCTTCTGCAATCGCTTTTGCGGCACGTTCTTCCGCAGCTTTTACAAGCTCGGCCGCCATTTCAGTCGCCAGACGCCCTTCTTCGGTGTCCACAAGGACCGAGGTGCGGCCGATATCTTCAAGGCAGGGCATTGTCAGCACATCACCAACGCGGATGATGTTGGGGTTGGATCCGATTACATCACGGTTGGCATCATAGATGACGCGGAAATCCTCGGTCGAATAGACCTGAATGGACAACTCGCGCAGGCTGTCGCCGCGCTGGATTTCATAGGTTGAACACGCTTCTTGCGCCCAGGCCGCGCCGGTGGCAGCGGCAAGTGCAAGGCTTGATATGATAAGGTGCTTTCTCATGGTCTGGTTGCTTTGCCTGTTATGATTTGTTTGGTTTCGCGACCGCGATTGTCAGGTTGTCCTGATCGGGTTTTGCCTTGGCCAAAACGGCCTGTAGCAAGGCATCGGCGATCTCTTGCGCCAATGCGTTTTGGTGTTCAGCTAGTACATCCTGGATTTCGCTGTCCGTAAGGGTCTGCAACCCATCGCTGCCGAGGACAACGATGTCAGCCGCGGATAGGTTCAGCGGCTCTTCGGGGCAGTCGACCTTTGGGATTGCGCCGCCCATAACGACCGATGTCAGCTGATTTCGATCCGGATGCGCACGGGCCTGTTCTTCAGTCAGAGTCCCTTGCGCAACTTGTGCGTCAATCGCAGGTGCCATCGAATGATCTTCATTCATCTGCGATAGCGCGCCGTCCCGGAACAGATAGAACGGGCTGTCACCGATCGAAATCCAGTAGACGCGATGGCCCAGCAAGAGCACACCCAGAAGCGTTGAGCCCATGTTAAAGCCCAAGCCCTGTTCTTCGTTGTGGCTGGCAATGGATGCATTGGCCTGCATCGCAGCAAGCGGCAGCGCATCAACAAGTGAGCGTTCTGACAGCGTTTCGACATCCAACTCATCATCCAGCGCATCGCGCCAGGCATTGATCACCAGCTCCGAGGCAACCTCACCCGCCTCGTGACCGCCCATACCGTCGGCGACTGCAATATAGCCCGCGTCGACTGCATCGAAGGTCCGCGCGGCGACGGCATCTTCTTGCGAGTCGCGCTGACCCTGATTCAGGATCAGGGCAATGTCATATGCCGGAGTCGCCAACATCAGTTACGAATCCCTCCAGTCAAAGCCGTCATCGCAGAAGGCCATGAACCGGATCGAGGTTTCGCTGATGCGGATCAGATCACCGCTGGTCAGGGCGATGGTGCTGAGCACGGGTTTGCCGTTCAGGCGAACGAGGTTCGCCTTGCCACCATGACCCAGATAGCATTTACGATCTTCCGGATCGTAGGCGATCACGGCGTGATTTTCGCGAGAAATGCCTGTGTCGCCGAAATCAAGCTGGATCGCCTGATCATCATTCCGGCCGATCTGCATCAGCCCTTCGGTCAAGGCTACGCTTGCCCCGCGGCCAGGCCCCGCAGTGACGACCAACCAGCCAACCGGGAAGGTTTCCTGCGCGGTTTCCGTCTTGGTGACGGGCTCGGCAGATTCCATCATGTCCTGAACATGGGTATCGGCGCGCTCGAAACCCAGGAAGGTTGTTTTTACACGCGACCGGCGATCCGCGGCAGGCGCAGTGGCGGGTGTCGGTGCAGGCTCTGCAACCTCTTCCGCTGGCGCTGCGTCTTCGATTGACGCTGGTGGAGCCGGTTCTTCGGCCTCTGCGGTGGGTGCTTCGGGTGTCGCATCGACCACCTCCGCACTGTCCTCGGTGCCAAGGCGTAGCGTTACAACCGGATCGTCTTCGGCAGGGGCTTCTGGTGACAATTCGTCGTTCTGTGTGCCACTCTGATGGTCTTCTTGAAGCGGTTGCTCGACAGGTTCTTCGACCACGTCTTCAGGCGTTTCGACCGCAACCTCTTCGGCGAAGTCCGGCATCTTTTCTTCCGGCATCAACTCATCCGATTCCTCGTAAGTTTCGGATGTCGCGTTGCCGCCAGCCAGAGCTTGGCGCAGTGCGTTGAAATCGGCGATGGGTTCCGCAGTCTCCTCGGCAGGTGCCACGCTTTCGGCAGCGTCTTTTTCGTCTGTTTTGCCCGCGCCTTCTAGAAGCCGGCTCAGAGGGCTTTTGTATTTGAACATGGCGTCGACACCTTCATTTGAACGGCACACAACTTATGCGCCTTGGGACCACAACTTACCTCTGCGCGGTAGGCACATCGGCACTTATCATTTTGGAGAACCACTAGAACTTGTAACTCTCTGCGACGGTCCGGCTCCCGTCAAAATGGCCTTTTCATATGCCATCCTCAGCAAACACAACACTGGCAGATCACTTGGGAACCGGTCTGATCACTCCTGTGCAAGCTGCATCGTTACAGCTGTTTCGACCCCGCCGCGCAATACAGTGAAGCGCGCTATGGGTTTGTTTTCGGACACAAGCGCAGCAAGCGTTTCATCCAAGCTTTCTGCGGTATTCAGATTTGTTGCGGTTTGAGCTTCGCTCAGCAACACATCTCCGTCGCGTAGATCGCCCGCCGCATCTGAGGGCACGTTGGATACAACGGTTTGCCATCCATCCGCTCCATCGCTGCGCACTGTGAATTCATACCCATTCTGCAACCCGAGGGCACGGATCGCGGGCAGAGCCATCAGGCCATTCTGAACACGGGTTTCACCCCGCAGGCGATACCGTGCAGCGACGCGGATGTATCCGTCGGGATCAACACTGAAGCCGTCCAGAACCTGGCCCGCAAAAGATGCGTCGGAGCGGATTTGATCACCGTTCAGTGTGAACATCGTTGCGCCACGCTGGATCCAGTCACCAATAACCGACATGTCCTGTCCCGGATTTACGGCGGTTACAGCAAACGTGTCTCCGGTAGTCGCACGACGGCGCGAAACCGAGAACGGAATGTCAACATCCCAATGCGCGAAGGCAAGCTGATCCTCAGCAAGCACACCCGGAACCGTCGGCTCTGCCGAGGCCGAAACTTCGGCTGAAGCTTCAGGTTCAACGGTCGCCACCTCTGTGTCAGTCGCGTCAGCTGCGGTTGTAACCTCTTCTGCAACGTCGGTATTCGGTTCTGCGGCGGCTGCTTCTGTGGCAGCCGGTTCCGCAGGAACGGAGGTTGCCTGCTCGACAGGCGCCTCTGAAGTCTCTTCCACTGATGGCTCAGCGGTGGTTTCCGGTGCAACAACAGCGGTCTCCTCGACTTGCGTCTCGGGCTCAGCCACCGAGGCTGTTGCCGTCGTTTCGGGCGCCTTGTCGCCACCGGACATTACGAAATATCCACCCGCGGCAATGGCCAGGGTCACAACTGCTACACCTGCAAGCAGTTTGCCGTTGCCGCCCGACCCGCTTTGTACAACGGTATCCACGGCGACCGGAGCGTCTTCCTTTGAGGTAAACTTGGCCAGTTCGTCTTCTTTTTTGTCTTCATTGCCAAGTGCGATATCAGAATTGCCAGCCAGCAGCGCGGTCACGACGGCTTCGGCATTCTCGGTCTCTGCTTTGATCCGCTCTTTTTCTTCTTCTTTGTCCTTGCGATCCATGCCCACGATCACTGAAACCGGGCGATAGGCAAATGTGTCAAACATAACACCTGGACCACGGAACATCCGCAGCCAATCCAGGGCGGTTTGCAAACGATCCGTTGCGTGGACTTCCATCGCCTTATCGATCGCTTCCAAAAAGCCTTCGGGATAACCTTCAAACCGACCGGTCAGTGGTTCATAGGGGTCGTCCTGACCATTGTTGAATGCGCTCAGGCGAGACTGGCCGTCGACCGGGCGTTCTCCGCTAATCGCGTGGTAGAGCGTGGCGGCCAGAACGTAGAGATCACTGCTTGGGTCCTGCTCGGCCCCGCGTACGTAGAATTCATGCGGTGAATACCCGTCTTTGATCACCCGCAGGGTCAACAGGGCTGCGGATTTGTTTGCCGCTTGTTCGCGGGCCGCGCCAAAGTCGATCAGGACGGGATCACCGTTTTCGTCAATCAGGATGTTGTCGGGCGAAATATCCCGGTGCAGCATGCCGCTTTGGTGAATGAACGATACCGCCGACAGCATCTTTTCGGTCACCTGGACGATGAAGTCAGGGCCGCTTTCGGTGTCGGGATTTTCCATATAGTCCAGCAGGTCGCATCCACGGATCAGATCCATTGCGATGTAAGCTGTATCGTTGTCCTCGAAGACCTGATGCACATCGACAATGTTGGGGTGCACAAGGCGGGCATGGTTGCGGGCTTCCTGAATGAACAGGTCAATAATGGCGCGCAGGTCGTCTTTAAGTGCGGGATCGTTTGGTTCAACCAGGTCGCCATTGCGGCGACACAAGGCGCCCGGGAAGCACTCCTTGATCACCACATCCCGTTCAAGGCTATCCCGCGCAAGGTAGGTAATGCCAAACCCACCATTGCTGAGAAAGCGAAGGATTTCGTACTGTCCGCGCAAAAGCTTTGCGCCGGGTTCCAATCCTTCGATATGTGGTTCGTCGTGCGATGCACCGACTGCCTGGTTGTGGCTCATTTCAATCCGCCCGTTCTACACATTTTTGCGGTAAAACAACCGGGCAAACCGCCCGAAACTGACAACCTAAAACAACCGCAGGTCACTTGAGAACGGTTAGACGTTTCAAATTAGACTTTATTGGGGCCGCCCGATGGCTTCACTATGGATCGTTTCGGACGAATATCAACATATTGATTTCTTAGATGTTAAAGATCAACATATTGATTTTTAAGATCGTCAATCCAAAGCTTCTCACCCGGATTGGAGCGTTCTGGGCGACGATTCTGAAACTGTTAAGAATCGGATTTGGGCGACAACGAATCGCTGCGATGCAGCTCAATCTTCGCGGGAGTAGTTTAGGTGCCGGTTTTTGTCTGCGCAGTGACTACAGTGCTACCTGCCCAGGCTAGGTTGTCACTCAACTGAGCCAGAATGCTGATGGCATCTTTCAGCGGTGCGTCGCCACTTTCGAATTGCAGCAACAATAGAAGGTCAGTGGCCTTCTCGAATTCAGCCGGGATCCAGTCGGCCTCGGGGTCGATTTCGCCGCCCTGTTCCAGACGCTCGGCAAAATCCTCGACAATTTCCTGGCAGCTTTGCAGGAACGTCGCTGGTTCCATATCCGCGTTTTCTCGCAGATCCTCATAGATGCTCGCGATTGCGGCAAGCCAGTCTTCTAGGATGGGATTGTTCAACGGGGGTAGAGCCGCGCCCAAGGTCGATTGCATATCCGCGTTTTCTGTTCCGGATGCTTTCGGTTCAGGCTCTTTCAGAGCTTCAAGGAAAGGCAGCAACTCTTGTTCGATATCTTTTCGCGCGGCGTCCAGATCGCTTTGACGACGGCTTGACGCAACTTCCAGCACGTGTTCAGCCAGCGTTTGGCCGCCACAGGTTTCCCACAGAGCAAAGTCCGGTTCGGGCTCTTGCGCCATGGCCCGAACAGCCACGGGCGTGCCTATCGGGACAACAGCATGGAACATCCCGTCTTTTTCTTTTTTCAAACGTGCCAGAACACGGTCGATAGCCTCTTCAACAGGCGGCAAGTCTGCATGGGTCACCGCAAGAAGGCTATTCTGGCGCAGCTCAGCGGGCACTTGCGCCCACAAATGCCGTTCAGTTTCGCGCCAGGCGTTTGTGCCGTTGGTGCACCAGATCGCACAATCCACGAATTTGAGCAGGTCAAGCGTCTGTTTATATGTATCGTCCAGCGCCCCCGATCCAGGCAGATCGAACAGCGAGATTTCTTTGAGCGCTTGGGTATTCAATCCAACCGAGATGAAATCGGGCTCATCAGCGGCTGCCTTTTCCAATGCGATACCCGAGTAGGTCTTGGGCTCTTTGTTCCACCAGCCCACTGTTGTTTCGGGCGTTTCGGCATAAGCAACTATGACCAAAGGTAATTTTAGATGTTGTGGGCCAGTGGGCAGGATGTCTGCACCGGCCAGCATATTGGCAAGGCTGGATTTGCCTGCGCCAAATTCCCCTGCGAAACCGATGTTCACCGCGTTCGACAGACGTTCGGCATGGGCTAAGGCGCGCGCGCGCAGATCCTCCAGCGCGGCGTCCGCCTCCATCTTCTCTGTCGCGGTCAGGAAGCGTTCGAGTTGACGCACTTCCTGCTCGGTCCCTGGAAATTCAATCATTCAGCAGCCTCTGCCAGTCTGTCTTCCTGATGTCCGGTGCCGAAGATTGCCCCTAGATCATCACTGATACGGCGTGCACGGTCGAGCGCGTCCTGTGCTATCGCCTTTGCGTTGGTATCGTCTGTCCCGGCGCGATGCTGCAGATGCCCAGCCAGCAAGGCCAGATAATGATCCAACACGGTGTTCAGCCGCTCCAGCAAATCATCACGCGCAGTGTCGATCAGATCGTCACCCATCAGCTCGAATTCCTGCGTGATCATCCGTTCCGCGCGCGAGACAACGCTGTTGCGCGAGATCAGCCTCGACAACCAGTTTACACGCAGTTCGACCGTGATGCCACGGGTTAGCGCCGTAGTGTCCGGGCGGAACCAGCGCACGGCACTGGTGTTCATGCGATTGTCGACGGGTTCCTGCCAGCCGGGTAGGGCCCGCAACGCCGCGTTGCTTTGCATATCAATTGTGTAAAGTTCGCTCAGAACCCGTTGCCGTACCACTTGTGAGGCACCTTGAACCAGTTCCCGCATGCGATCCCGCAGCGGCGTGAAGTTCAGTTCTGTATCCCCTTTGGCCAGCAAGGGAGACTTTCCTTCAGGACCGCGCACAACAGCCGAGACGGCCTCGGAAACGGTGTCATCCATCACCCCACGCAGATTGGACAAGACCTCGTCCATTTCATGGGTAATAGTCTGTTTCTTCTCGGCAATCAGTGCGCGCAGATCCTCAAGCGTCTTGTCGTTTTTCTCGACGCTGACGGCCGTTTCTTCTGCATCCGCCTCAAGGACGCGCAGATCAGCCTGCGACCGTTCCAGTTCGGCCTGGGCAAAGCTGTTCAGGTGTTGCCAGGCCATGCGCAATTGTTCGTCATGTGGCCCGTCAATCAGGGCTTGCGTTACATGACGGCGCAGGTCAGGCAAGCCTGAGGCGATCATGGCGGCGAACCGCAGCACCGCCTCGCGGCTGATCGGGCCGGGGCCCTGCTTAATTTCTTTCACACCGTCCAGATACTGCCGCATCTGTTCCGGATGCGCCCGCAGCCAGGACAAAACATGGTCGTGATTCACACCTGTTTCATCACCCGTCAGCGCATAATGCGCCCATTGCGCACTGCCCATTAGCACATCGATATTCGAGTTGCCCAGCGCCTGTTCCAACCCATTCAGAACATCGGCGCGCACTTTTGTCGCGTCCTCTGCGCCATCGCTGAGTTCGTCTACGCGGTTGATGAAAACCACGATCTGTCCAAGCTCGAGCGCCTGCATCAGCCGGAACAGTTTCAGGTCAGCACGAGAAAGCGCCTGATGCGCCGACAGAACCACCACAAAGAAATCGGATTCTTTCAGGTACTGACGCGAGATTTCTTCGCGGATCAACAGAGGGTCGTTAACGCCGGGCGTGTCTGTCACTGTCAGTGGGAATGGGAAATGGCCGATGTCAAAATAGACCTCCGCCTTGCGGGTGATGTCGCTATACAGCCCCCGGTCGCTTCCGGGATCCAACGGGCCATCTTCGGTTGGGTCGTCGCCGGCACAGACATAGCGGGCCAGATCGTCCGAATTCAGCTGTTCCAGATCGTGATGCTGCCCCAGCAATTGTTCATAACTGTCGCCCAGACGCCGCTGCGCGCGAGTTTTCATCGCCTCGACCTGCTCTTCGATCATCTCGCGCTTATAGCTGTCCTCGTCATCAGGGAACATATTGCGCAACTCTTCACCTTCGGCGATCAGCGACTGCCATTGGTGGTTGTCGAAGAAATGAAACTCTGCCCCTTCGGTCCGCCCCGAAGGATGCCCGAAATGCATGTCGGTGATCACCGTTGTCCACGGGTTCACATCGGATGGCAGGTATTCTGCCTGACCGGTGAAGCCATTGATAAGGCGGGATTTGCCGGCCTTGATCTGCCCGACAAAGGCAATGGATGGTTTCAGATTTGAAAGATCGCCGACAATGCGCGAGATGAACTGACGGGTTTCGTCATTGCTCGTCTCATTCATGTCCTCGGCTATGCGGATTAACTCACGACGATTGGACTCACTCATACTGGGTATCCTAACAACTCTCTACTCAAACAATTCGGTGGTTTAACAACATAGAAGGCAGTCATTCTTCTGCCTCCTGCAACGTGGTCCACAAGTTGACCACGGCCCCCAGTTTGCGCGCCTCGTGTACAGCGAAGGCGATGTTTTGACCGTCATTTACAACGGCCAGTCCTGCGCCCTTTCCACCGGAAGGGCGCATTACGATCAGTTGGGGCAAGCCCAACCCTGTCTTTGTATCTTTGTCCCAGCCAGCCAGATCGGCTGCAAAGCGAGCCAGCAAATCTTGACTGGGATGCAGTTTGGCATCTGGCGCGCAATCCTCAGCGGCCTGTGCCAAGGTCCCATCCTGTGCAGCAGCCAGAACGCGCCCCTGTGCAAAGCGATCTGCCCCGTCAAAGAACGCTTGTGCCAGCGAAGCATTGGCATCGGTAATTGGCTCGATTTCGGGTGTTTCCGGCGCAGGCTCTTGTGTTTCCGGCACAACTGAAATTGTGGGTTCAGCGGTCAGTTCAATTGCGGCACATGCGGTTCTGATCTCACGCAGGGTGACACCCACGTCATCCGCTTCAAGCACGTTGTCGGGCTTCAGAGATAGCAGTTCTAGCGGGGCAGGGGCCGAGGCGATATCAGAGACAAGCTGTGCCAGATTGTCGATCAATTCCTCGCGCGGGGCAGTTTCGAAATCCGGGACGGGACCGGATACAACGCGAAACACATCCGTCACGCGTGAGCTGTTCACTTCAAGCGCCAGACAATCCCCATTGGCTGCAGTGAATTCCAGTCGACGCGGCAATATCGTATTGCGGATCACACGCAGGACCTCGGTCCGACGTAACTCGGGCGTGTCGCCCGCAATCATCACAACCGGAGACAACCGAGCGACAGATTTGCGCCCGATTTCATCAAGCATCTCGAGTATGTCTGTATCCATCATACCGTGACCCTCATTGCTCTGGTTCAGACCGCAGCCGTAATCGACGTAAGGCTAAGGTGTGATTTAGTGAGGGCAAGACCCACATTCGCGCTGTTGCGGCAGACATAGCAGACCACGTGATCGGGAAATTCACGCGTGCGCAGAAAGATGTTCAATCGGTCGTTTGAAAACACCGCGATCTCGCCGAACCCATCAGCGTCAGAGTCTGCATCCGCTTCGCGCAACAACGCTTCGAAGGCGGAAACGCCGCGCCCCTGGAATAGGTTGGCCACTGCGATGGCCAGTTCATCCAGATCAGCCGCGTCGTCTGACTCTTTGATGCAGGTTCCCAGCAACATCCCCGTTTCCATGTCGATATACCCGGCTGCAAGGCAGTCGGGTATTGTTTCAATAGCGGCGTTCAACGCATCATGTATCGACATGTAACTAACTGTTTTATTTTGCTAATAACCGGTTATCCGGATCTGGTTTCGATTACAAGACATGCCATTCCATCCCGCTGTTTTCGTTGGACTTTGGGATCGAACGCAACCCTTCGTTGGTCTGTTTTTCACTATGCTCGGAAGATATCTGATCGAATTCCTTGAGGAATGCATGGAACACTCTCATCAACTCGCGCGGGTCATCAGGCAGAACTTCGTTTTTGGTGACTTCAGTCCACATCGCCAAAGCGCTTAGCGAAGTGCCGGGACGATCTTCTGAAAGCGCTTCCAGCTCAACAACTTGCGGCTCGGCGGTTTCTTGAGGGACAGTCGCAGAAGACAGTTCGACCAACCCGTGTGTTTCGGGCTCGGGTTCATACTCATCTGACGCTACCTCGTGTTGCTCAGCCATCAATGCTGCGATGGAAGAGGTCGTTGCCTCGCTTACGTCACCGTCGGCTTCCGGCAGTTCAACTTCAGCATCCTCAGATGTTTCTTGCGTCTCATGGAGTGCAGTGCTCAGTGATGTAAGCACATCGTCAGAATGAGGTTCGTCTATTGAATCTGACGATCCAACCTCAGCATCCGAGACGATAAGGATGTTTTCGACCTCATCATCAGTGTCTTCATCCTCTAGAAGGTCGTATTCATTGATCTCAGATGTCTGATCCGAAACCGCATCAAATTCCATGGGATTTTTGGCGGTATCCCGGAAATACGCGCGCAGTTCGTCCTCTTTTGTTTCTGAATCCTGAGAGAGGGCTTCAGATTCGGGTGCCATCTCGGCCCGCAAACGATCTGCTTCGGCAGAGTCGATACGGGGGCGCTCGTCCTCATCAGCACGTCTTTCAACGCGCGCTGGACGGACCGGGAAACTGGTGACCACAGAGGCGTCGCCGTCCGATTCTTCTACGGGATTTACCAGTTTGAGCGGTGCCGGTGTCTCGGCATCTGGTCGGGTCGCAGTGGGGGACTCGGTGTTTCTTGAAGGCCGCAACGGCTGAACCTTAGGCCCGTCTGAAAGACCTTTGTCGATCTGATACCGAGCAAGTTGATCTGCTCGCCTATCCATGATGTTTTCGGTGATTTCCAGGAAGCTATCTATCATCTTACCGCCACCGCTGCGCGACCACATCTCGGCATCACCGGTCTTGTCGCGGGCCTCAATCGCATCGCGGGCCGAAAACAAGATCGAGCGATTAAACAGATGACCGGCTTCGCGGTTCACGCGACGCAGCACCTTTTGCCGGTCTTTCTGACCCAGCGCATCAGCTCGGGTGACCAGCAGCAAAGAGTTGTGTTGCAGCCGTTCCGGCAAAGAGACCCAGGTTGCACGCTCGGTTTCACGCCAGGCTTGCGTCGCATGGGTACACCACAAAACGCCATTGGCCTGACCAACTGCGCGTTGCCAGACATCGGTCGATATTTTCGGATCGGAAATACCCGGTGTATCGATGAGATCGACCGCTTCTAGAATATCCGCTTCCAGAAAAATGCGAATGAACTGAGCATCATTCACACCTACTGTTTCAAGCTGGTCCAAATCAATTAGATCTTTGCTGCCATCATGGCGCTTCACATAGGCTGACTGATTGCCCCAGCTGAACCAGACGGGCGGCAATTGCGTGGCTGTAACCTGCGTTGGCAGCGTGTGGGTGCGCAACAGAAAGTTCATCAGGGTGGATTTTCCGGCGCTGAATTCACCCATAAGGGCAAAAACGGGCTTCCGGCGTGACCATTGCTCGATACGCTCCCATGCCTTGGGGGAAACGAAACGGTTCTGTGTGTCTTTTGCCATTTTTCTTCTCACGCCGCTTCGTTGCTAAGGTTTTTCAGGATGTCGCCCAGAATCTCGTCGCGCGACTTCTGCAACTGCAGGTTCGCCGCCAAAGCGGGGGCCTGTTTGTTGCCATTCTCCGCTGAGGCTGAAATATTCAGCAGCGTCTCTTTCTGCTCGCGCATGAAATCGGTCAGCCCGGCTCGGACGTTTTCCAGAACCGCTGCGATCTGATTTTCTTCGATATCCTTGGTGATCGAATTCGCTTCGGATGCGATCAATCTTGTGTAGTCAGCCGCATAGGCTTCGAAGCCTTTGCGTTTTTGCCACCACCTGCGCCACCAAGTGCTTTGTAGGTCCAGCGCAATGGTGCGTCCGATCCCCAAAGGCGGCGGGACACGAGGAACAATGGGAGCTTCGATGCTGAATTCGCCGAGATGGTTGCCCAACAGCTTATGATAGAGTGCTTCCACATCCGCTGCAGCAGTAGCATAGAGTGCACCCGCCTCTTTCTTCATCGACCGGGCAAAACTGAAATAGGCTGCCTTTTGGAGGGTTCGCAAACCCGCCGGATCATAGTGCCAAGTGCCCTCTTCGCCGTTCTCTTCGAGATGAGCAATCAACGAGTCGGTGGCGCGTTTGACAAAGTTTGCCTCGGCTGAATTCAAACGCTCGATCACTTTGTCGCGCAGCGCAGCCGTCAGTTCGGCGGCCTTCTTCTCGTATTCGTCTGAAACAGTCGAAATCGCTTCTTCCGGCGATGCGCCGCCCAGATCGCGGACAACACCTTCGTTGCCAGATAGGGTTTTGGCAACGGCCGTTGCACGAATCTGGCTTGCAATATTGCGGGCACGGTGGCGGACGCGGTCTATTAAGCGCGCCCCTGCGCCATCTGCGATCCGTTCGTTCATCGCCAGCAGCAAATCAGGAAGCCCGGACAGCGCCCAGATTTTATCTAAAGATGCCGCCTGATCGCCAAAGCCAGCGGCCAGATAGAAGGTGTTCAGCACCTTGCGGGATTCATCGGTCAGGATGTCTGGATTGCCAGTCAATGCGGCCTCGGCCCACAGGGCACTGCCAAACACGATGCTGGTATTTGCATCGATATTGTTCTGCTTCAGGGTTTCCTGGATGCGGTCGCGTATTTCTGGGACCTGATTGACCGGATCAGCCAGTTCATCAATCCGGTTCACGAATAAAACGATCTGCCGGTTTTCGAACTGCGCGATGATCCGCATCAGCGCCATATCCATCGTGGTCAGCGCCTGGCTTGCCGCCAGAACAACGACACAGACCTCGGAGCCCCGCAGACTGCGCAGGGTGATCTGCTCACGCACCATGAAGGTATCGTTCACACCAGGTGTGTCACACAGCTTAAGCGAGATCGGATATTGCGGAATATCCATGTACAGTTCCGCGGATTTCGTTACATCCGCAAAACGGCCGGTCTTGGGATCGATATCCGGATCGTCTTCGTCGCCCAGACAGACATAGCGCTGAATCAGCTCTTCATCGAAATAGTCATATTGGTGGCTTTGTCCCAGGATCAGATCGAAATGCTTACCTAACCGTTCTTCTGATTTGGCTTTCATTTCAGCGACCTGACGGCGGATGTCTTCCATCTCATCATCTGCGCCGGCGCGATTGGCCAATTCACCAAGGCGTCCACCGCCAACCATCAGGTTGTCCCATTCTTCTTGCTCGAAGAAGGTGAACTTGGACCGCGTATCGCCGGGTGTCCGGGTGTTGATGTTCAGCGTGGTCACAACCGAGGTCCACGGGTTCACATCCGAGGGCAACAGGGCAGGGCGAGCGGCCAGGATATTCACCAGCGAGGATTTACCCGCTTTGACCTGTCCAACCATGGTGATGCTTGCAGAAAAGTTCTCGATCCGCGTTTTCAGCGTCGCAAGCCGGGCCGTTGACCGCGCATCGGCCACTTCTGTCAATTGGTCGATCTGAGTCGTTAATGACGACATTGCCGACGTCATCGGGGCAAGCGCCTCGTTTCCGACAGACAAAAGGTGGTCGTTACGCGCCATGTGTTAGCCTCCGGTGCCAGTCGCAGCGATTTGCTGGGCCGGCGAAACGCAGCCTGCGGGCATGTTGGTCAGGGTGTCGATACGGGCGATCAGATCCAGAGCATTACCCAGAATTTCTGCCTCGTCCCGAGGTGAGATGGTTTCATATGCGTGGGAATCAGCCAGCACCTCAATTGCGCTGAAGCGATCACCATTTTCGAGGCAGGCCAAACGCCGGCCAGTTGGAAACCCGTCCGATTTCGCTGCGGGCAGGGGCATACGTGCGTTTGCCAGCAGGTAATGTTCACCCGAGTGGGTGCGAAGAGAGATACCAAAGCCTGTATCAGGATAATCCCGGTTCAAAGACTTCAGCTCACCTATGAAGCTTTCGCGAGCGAAGAAGACGGCCTCTTGCTCGGCAGCGGCGGAGTTGTTCATGCTGGTCACATCAAAGACCCTTGTTACTGGAGTTGAGCGGAAGACTCGTACAGGTGCCAAAACGGCGAAAAAGGACTCATTAACTCCTTGGACCAAGAAGCCCGGCCAAGGCGGTGTTATTTTGACGCGAATAAGATATTTTGGTGCTTGAATTGTGGCGTAAATATGAAGTGGCGCGCATAGGAATGCCTCAACCTTGAGGTGTATGGTTAACAGGTGCGCAGTGTTTTTGGATTTGAAGATAGAGCGAGTGCCGCATTGAACGCTTTTGACAGACAGTTCGTTGCGGTTTTTGAGATCGCGTTAACGCTTTGTATTTGTAGCGCTAGTTCCGGTACGGCTGGTGCTGTTCTGTGAGCGATCTGGATTTTTGCCAATGGCGCAATTGCAGAAAGGGTCGAACTGACAAAGCCAGCTCGACACGTTTTGAACTTCGCAGTCTAACCGATACAACGTAAGCGCGTTTTTCTTGGCGACTGAGAAATCTCTGTCTGATCGAGCGAGTTGGTACCCAAGATCCGGGTTTCGGATCGTGTAAGCCTAAGTCCGACAAATCAGCCTTCCTGAACCCATATGATGTGAGCCGCGACATCCCAAGGCTGGTGTTTTTCTGACGATTCTGCCCAAGGGTATGGAAATCGCGCGGGACCTCTAGATTAAATTCTTGGGTCGGGGTGAATTTTACCTCTCGCGTCCCGGATAAAGCTTTGTTATGGAGCGCTCCAGTCCGGCACATAGGTGCTCGGTTGCGGGTGTGGCGAAATTGGTAGACGCACCAGATTTAGGTTCTGGCGCCGCAAGGCGTGGGGGTTCAAGTCCCTCCACCCGCACCACTGATATTTAACATAATCATCATTATGAGTATTTATACGGCCTCGAGGTTGCCCAGCAGAATGGATGTCATGTCCGCTTCGATCACGCCGTCGATTGCGACAACATCTATTCCCGTATCATAATCAACATTGGACGCGGTGACCCCTGACAAATCTGCGTTAGCGTCGAGAAAAACCCATTTGGCTTCATGCGTGGGCGTCTGCCCAACCGCTACTTGCAAGATCGCCAGTGCGTCCAGTGCGTTGATTGTACCGTCTTGAGTGATGTCCGCAGCGATGAGGTTTTCCGGTGCAGCGGGCCCGAAAGTCGGGTCCAACCCAACCGCGATCCGCAACACTTGCAGTGCGTCAAGTGCAGTGATCTCGGCACTTGCCGTCGAATAGGATTTGGTGACGTCTAGATGTCCGGAGTAAGTCCCCGAGGGCAGGCCGAGATCGAAATTTCCGTCTTCGTCTGCGGTTGTGGTAATCGGGCTGTTTCCGTCAGGTGTGAATTGAATTTCAGCATCCCCTAGGCCCGGATTTCCGGTCTCGGAGCTGATCGAGATATCGCCTTGAATCCCACCTGAGCTGGGTGGTTCGGACACACCAAGATCACTGAAATCAACGGGGATATGGTCGGGTCCGCCAAAGCCTGCGCCAAAGATTTCGGTGTTGGTCAGCGGCCCTCCGGTCGCAGAGGTGATGTGGATGACTTCGCCTCGATAGGTGATATCCGCACCGTCTGCCGTGCTGGTAACGGTCAGCTGGGTCGGCGATCGCAGCAGCAGGTAGTCAAACAGATCAAGCCGGTCTGTTCCCGCCTCAAAATCTGTGATGGTTGTAACCCCGCTGCCAGATTGCATAACGAATATATCCGCCCCTGCCCCACCCGTCATCGTGGTGGCTCCTGCCCCCGCAATCAGGATGTCATCCCCTGCCCCGCCCAGCAGGTTTGAGTTCAACACGCCGCCGCTGAGCATGTCATCCAAAACAGTGCCTGTGACGGTGCCGAAGCCTTCCCGGACATCCCCCAAATCTGCAAGGTCGACGGTCAGAAGGTTCACCCCTGTATCAATCTGGCTGGTCGCCAAAATCTGCAGCTCATCCCCGATTTGGGCCACGCTCAGGTTTTCGACATTTTGCAACCCGCTCAGCACCGTGTCCGCGAAACTGTCCATATGGATAAGTTGTCCGTTTGGGCTCATGGTAAAAAGCGTGATGCCATCATCGCCACCGCCGGCGACCACAAAGACCCGCCCATCGACTTCGATTACCGCGATATCCTGCACGTCTTGGAACCGGGTGTCCAACGTATCCAGCAGGTGATCGGACGGCGAAAGTGTACCATCACTGTTCACCCGCATAACGCTGAGCGAGTTGCTGCCCGATCCGGCCACCACGATCCAGGATTCGCCATACGCCTCGACAGTTTCAACCGCAGTTGGTGTCGAAATGCCAAGGGTTGCGATGGCGTCGCTATTGTCGACCGCGCTGAGCGTCCCGTTCGCCGGATCGATGCGATACACGGTGATGCCATTGCTTATTGCATCTGTTCCAACAATAAACTGCCCGGCATCAGCCTGAATTGCCTGCATCGAATCGGCTGTTCCGGTGATGAGCCCGGCTGGCGACAAGCTGCCGTCACCGTTGACGATGTAGGTTCCGATTTGGCCGGTATCTTCATGCGCAAGCGCCAGATAGTTGGTCGATGCGACAGAAAACTGGGTCACGGCAGACAGATCGCCACCGCCGCTCAACGTTCCGGTTTCCTGCAAATCTCCGACCGTGCCGTCGGTGTTCAGATCATAACTGACAAGTCCAGTGGCCGTATCGATATCAAGTACCAGATGATCTGTGCCCGCCAGCGAAACAGGCGTTCCCGTGCCGCCCACCTGAAACATGATCGACCCGCTGTAATACTGGGTATCCACCAGTTGCGGGATTGCGCCGTCAACCAGCCTCCATACCGCAATGCCCCCGGTCGGGCCGGTCAATGTGTAGAGATACGTGTCCCCGTTAAACGTTTTTAAAGCCGTATCGCCGATACCTGAATCGAGCGCCGTGCTTCCCGTTGCAACCAATGTTTCGAATTGCAGCATCATAGTCATCACCCCGCCGCCACCCCTGGCGTTGAGAACAAAGATGATCCGATGCCCAGACCGAAACCTTAGCAAGAATGTGTTGAAAACGAGGAGTTCGGTTTGAGTTTAGTTCAATTTTTTCGGGTCCGATCGCCGACGCAGTCAAAGGGTAAGACAGATGAGCAAAAGCCTAAACGGGGCGGATTGTCCCCCTTCCAAGATCGCCGGCAATACATGTGAGGGTAAGATGACCAAAGCACCTGAGACCAATACGCATCCAGCAGCGGATCAATCGGAAACGGACCGCTCGCGCCGGATTCGCCAGTGGATAGATCGCAAAATGGGCCGCTGGGCCGAGCGTGGTTTGGCAGGTGGGCTGGGGTCATCTCTGTTGGCGCTGCCCGCGTTTGCTCAGGCCACGATTGAAGAGCTGTATGCCTATCAGTTCGCTGAAACCATTCCCGGTGTGCAATCGGCCAAGCTGCTGAAAAATGGAGATGTTCTTCTCAAGATGACCGACGGGCGCAGCATGATTGTTGCCGCAGAGAATATTCAGGTTCTGGACAGCGGCGCCATCATGATCGCCGAAGCGACGGTTGCCGAGATCGCACAGTTCAGCCTGGCTGAAGCGGGCGCTGCTGCTGCAGGCGGTGTCAGTGGGGCCGGTGCGGCCTTGGGCGGTTTGGGTCTGGCGGGGGCTGCCGCTGCTGCTGGTGGCGGTGGTGGGGGCGATGATGCCAGCCCTGCGCCTGCGCCAACACCAGTGCCTCCGCCTGCTTCAAGCCATCCAAGCCTGAACTTGGCTCAGTTGCAGGGAACAACGCTCAGCAATTCGACCATCAATTCCGTCACCCCAGCCGGCACCGACAGTGTCGAGATCACCATTGGATCAGTAGTCAAAACCGTGACCCCGGACTCAGATGGGAATTGGAGTGTCTCTTTGACCCCGTCAGAGGCCAGCGGCGTGCCTCAGGGCGTGACGGACATCACCATTCGACATCTCGATGACATGGGGGATGAGCTGTCGGTTGAAACTGTTACATTCGACGTCGATACAGTACCCCCGACCCTGGCTATCACCAGCTTCTCGGATGGGGCGGTGATGAATACTGCCGAACAAGCAACAGACTTGATCGTCACCGGAACAACCGATGCCGAAGACGGGCAAACCGTCACCGTATCGCTCAATGGTCAGACCTATACAGGCACTGTCTCGGGCGGCAATTGGAGCGTGACTGTCCCGGCTGCTGATCTTGCCTCATTGCCGGATGGCACAACAATATCGGTTACTGCCGACGTTTCGGATGAGGCCGGCAACCCTGCCCCTCAAACAAGTAGCAGTTTCGATACCGATTTCAGCGCTCCGACCATTTCATTGGACCCGGTCGCTGGCGGGTCGATCGAACTGATTGATGTCAGCGGCGATTTGATCCTGACCGGCAACACCAGTGCCGAAGATGGGCAGACCGTTACGGTTACGATGGATGGCCAAACCTTTACCGGCACCGCCTCGGGTGGCAGCTGGAGCGTGACAGTCCCAAACGCTGATCTTTCGGGTCTGACAACCGGGACGCCTGCGGTGATCAGTGTCACCGTTGACGATGCGGCTGGAAACCCGGCGGTCGCTGCGACGGCTTCGGTACCTGTCGATCTGACAGGCCCTTCTATCAGCATCGCACCTCTTACAATAGGTTCGGTACTGAACGCGGCCGAGGCCGGGTCGGATTTGACCATTTCCGGCACAACTGGAAATGTGCAGGACGGTCAAACTGTCACCGTCACGCTCGATGGGCAAACCTACACCGGCACCGTCTCGGGCGGTAGTTGGAGCGTCACTGTTCCAGCCGGTGATCTTGCGGCCCTTGCCGATGGAGGCAGCTTCTCTATCACAGCGGACGTTTCGGATGTTGATGGGCTTGCTGCTCCTCAGGCAGATACGCCCGTTACTAAAGATGCCAGCGCACCCACACTCAGCATCGATAGCTTCTCGGATGGCGCTGTCATGAACGCTGCCGAGCAAGCGACTGATCTGACGATTGCCGGGGCAACGTCGGCTGAGGATGGGCAGGTTGTTACGGTCGAGCTGAATGGTCAAACCTATACCGGAACTGCCAGCGGCGGCGCCTGGAGCGTCACTGTCCCCTCTGGCGATCTGGCAGCATTGTCAGATGCGTCCACCATATCGGTGACAGCTGACGTGTCAGACGCTGCAGGCAACCCGGCCATTCAGGCAACGAACAGCTTCGATACTGATTTCACCGCACCCAGTGTCGCTATTACCAATCTATCGGATGGTGCGGTGATGAATGCGGTTGAACAGGGTACGGATCTGACCATTTCAGGCACTTCAGATGCACCAAACGGGACGGTTGTAACGGTCGAGATTGCGCGGCCCGATGGAACGGTGGATGTCACTGGAACTGCAACCGTCTCCGGTGGCAACTGGACCCTTACCGCACCATCGTCTGATCTAAGCGGGCTACAGCATGACGTCACATATGATGTCACTGCATCCGTAGCTGACAGCGCAGGCAATAGCGGTCAAACAAATACCAGCTTTGACACCGACTTCTCCGCACCATCCATCACAATTGATGCCTTGCCTGTAGGGGCGGTTCTTGACGTAACCGAACGTGACAGCGACCTTGCAATCTCTGGAACCACAACCGCCGGGGATGGGCAAACCGTATCCGTCACATTCGGCGGGCAGACCTATGTCGCCACTGCCTCAGGTGGAACTTGGACAGCCACGGTCCCGACGTCTGATCTGGCCGCATTGTCAGACATGACCAGCTATCCAATCTCGGCTACGGTTCCGGACAGCGCTGGAAACATTTCACCTGCGGCAACCACTTCGGTCACGACCGATTTCCGGCCCACGCTGAGCATGCGCGCAATTGGAACGAATGAAGCGATAGCCCTAAGCGATGCGCAAAGCTCTGGCGTGGTTGTCAGTGGCAGCTCAGCGGGTCTTAGTACAGGCCAAGCCGTTGATGTTCTGTTGAACGGCAATTCGGTCGGTACTGCAACTGTTGGCCCGGATGGAACATGGTCGTTGACAGTTTCGGCGTCTGAATTTGCGGGTACCGAAGCGGGTGATGATCTCGACTTCACGGCGCAAGCCAACGTCTCGGGTGGGCCAGATCCGTTGCCTGTCACAACAGAAACAGCAGCTTATGTGCCTGCAGCCTATGTGATTTCCGAGATTGCGCAATCTGGCTCGACCATAACCTTCGCAATCCATGCCGATTCTGATCGGGACATCTCATCTGGTTTGGCCATGACAGCTGAGCTGGAATACGACTCCTCCGTGGTCACGTTCGATGTAAATTCTGACACAGAAAATGGTGAATTCGATCTCTTCTTAGCCAACACCGGACCTGGCGATGTCGTCAGTTTTGCAGGTGCGGCGACTACCTTCACAGACCTGTCCCAACCTTTGGTCACATTCACGATGACTGTACAGGATCCCAACCAGCCCATTGTTTTGACGATCAGGACTCCGGATGGAGGGCCAATGGTGCTGCACTTGGGCACTGATGGTGATGATACGATGGCGGCGTCTGATGTCGATACGCTGATGCGTGGCGGCGAAGGGGATGACACGATTGACCTGAATACAGCCGGGCGCGATGTTGTTGTCTTCGAAGCTGACCCGACAACAAACGGCGTTGATACGATCTCCGGGTTTACACTTGGTCCGGCAACAGACGTGACGGATGCGCTGATGTTCAGCGGGTTGGATGTCAGCACATTGCGAGGCGACGGAACCGGATTTGAAACCCTGGCGGTTGGTGATGCGTTGGGTCTCGATACGGGCTTTGTCGGGTTGACGACGGTGCTGACCGATCTCACGGCAGCGTCGCTTGAAACGGCCGTCGAAAGCCTCACAGGTGCACAATCTGGCGATGCGCTCTATGTACTGGCGACTGACGGTACAGACAGTGCGTTGATCAGGGTGGATTATTCAGGATCGAGTGACGCGAGTGTTGAAACCGTGGCCATCTTTGACGGGCTCGATGATCTAAGCGCGCTGTCCACCGACAACATCCTGCATACCGATCCAACGGGCGCGACGGCGTAACCCGCCTCGCAGTCATGCATTTGGATTCGACTTCGTAATCAGACAGCGTGAGGGGAACGCTATGCTACAGAACGGCCTGACTCCGGTCACTTTCGAACGGTATGGACATCGCTTTTGGCGGCGGTTCACATCTTACGAGTTTGCTCGACATCTGACGGAGTGCACTGTTGTAGAAGCGGAAATCCTGCAGGTTGCCGCCATGTTTCCGATCGCTTTCCGAATGACCCCGGTGGGTTGCCAACCCGTTGCTCTGTTGTCGATGCAGGTCGATTCCACTACTCCTTTTGTCGCCGCAAATGGCACTTGGTTGGCGCGATATTTGCCAACTGCGCTACGCTGCCCACCCTTTGGTGCGGGCCCCGCCTCTGCAACCTCAGGGCAACAGTTTCATTTGCTTGTTGATGAAACCATGGGGCTGGTCACCGATAGCCCCGATGATGTTCGTTTCTTTGATGACGCAAAGAGGCTGAACTGCGATCTCATCAAAGTAAAATCGTTTCTCTTTCAGCGCGCAGCAGCTGAGCATGAAACGTTGGGGCTGTGTCGCCTGATCCGAGACTTGAATCTACTCTCGCCGCTGAGTGAAGTTTTGAAGGCTGATGGCCCGCATGATCTTTTTGGCATTCATCTTCAGGCGATACATGGTCTGCGGTCCTCCCACCGGGTGCTTTTGACCAATAGCCGAGCCATGCGCCTGATTCATGCGCATCAGGTTTCACTGTCGCACGTGCAGTGGTTGACGCAAATACAGGATCAACTGACCGATAGATCGCAGCTCCAAACCTCCTCCGAGGTCTCTGGGTTTCTGGATGCTGTCGTGAACGCGCAGCTCGAAGAGTTACCGTTCAACTATGATAAGCAGGAGGGCGCTCATGCATATGCTTAAGGCTTTCGCATGCATGTTGGTGTTCGCGTCCCTGGTTTCAGGGTGTCAGCAACCGCCCGGGTTGTCCGGCATTCAGGTTTCATTTTCCAGTGGAACAGCTGGTGCGGGCGCAACGCCGCCCGCTCAAACGCTGACCCAAAGTGCATTCGGCCGCAAGATCCGTCAGGCTGTTGAAACAAGTCCGAACCTCGCTCAGAGTGAAACAAGACTGGAGGCTGCAGCGGCAGACCAGGATGCTGCCAAAGGCGCTTTTCTGCCACAGGTCTCCCTGGGCATCAACGCCCGGTCTGAGCGCGTAGACTCCGATGTCTCAGATGTGTCGCCCTACCTTCGCGTTTCGCAACTGGTCTATGATGGCGGTGCGGCATCAGGTGAGCTGGCTGCCGCCCAAGCCCGTGTTTACGAAAGCCGCGGGGATCAATTGCAGGCTGCGGCTGCAACGGCTTTGTCCGCGATCGAAGCTTATGTGGTTGTGTTGGACAGACGCAAGATCCAAGGGATCAACGCACAAAACGTAGCAGCGCATGAAAAGCTGGTACGGCAGATATCGGATCGAACTGCCAGCGGGGCAGGCTCTAATGCCGATCTGCTGACTGCACGCTCACGCATGGCGGATGCCCAAACCCGTTATGCCGATGCGCTTGCGCAGGTCGATCGCGCCGAAGCGCGCTATCGCGAAGTGTTTGATTCCGCACCAGACGCCCTCCCGCAACCAATCCCTGCTCCGAACCTGACCCGAAGTGATACCCAAATCGTCATGAGCAGCCCTCAGGTGCGGCGCGCTGATGCAAGCCTGGTGGCTGCAAAGGCTGAATGGAGCGCAGCTCAGGCCCGCAGGCAGCCTGATATCCGAGTGGCGGCTTTCGCCAATCAAGATACTGATCGAGATGCCAATTTTGGCGTGGACTTGTCGTTTAACTACGAACTTGACAGTACCGGCCAAAAACGCGCGGCAATTGCCGCCGCGCACGCGCGGGTGAAGGACGCTCAATTCTCCCGCGAGGCGCTGATCCGCGAAATAACTCGAGAGCTTGGGTTTATCCGTTCTGATCAAAAAGCTGGGGCTGAAAGACTGCGGGCCGCAAAATTGGCGGTGCAGGCCAACGCTGAAAGTGTCGAAGCCGCTCGTGCACAGTTTACGATCGGGCGGCGCAGCCTGATTGAAATTCTGGACGCTCAACGGGACTTTGTGAACGCGCAGGAGAGGTTAATCTTGGCTGAACAGAGCTTCTTTCTGACCAACTATGCCGCATTGAGCCTGACAGGTGATATCCTTGATCTGCTTGGCTTGTCGGTCGGTACCTGGAGCGCCCAGAAATGACGGCAGGTTCCCCATCTTCCGATATTCAAATCTCGGCCTATGAAGCCTGTTTTTTGAACATCGCCGGTAGCCTTGAACGACCAGTTACGCTCGCCGCTTTGCAGGCTGCTCAGTCGGGTGTGGATGGAGATTTGACCGTTCGGGACATTCTTGCGTTGGCGCAACACACGGGGTTGCAGGCCGGATATGGCGCACGGCCGTTGAAAGATTTTGACGATGCTCTGGTTCCCGCGATGCTTTTGCTGGATGGTAATAAGGCCGTCACCTATCACGGCCGGGCGCTCAATGGGGAGATGTTGATCTTTGATCCCGAGATCGGGAGTGGCCTCTGCGAGATATCTGAATCCGAACTCAGCGACGTCTATGCGGGCTTTGCGATCCTGTTTCGCCGAGATCATAAGGCCGAAGTGACCAATGATGGGCAAGTTCGAAGTGGCCACTGGTTTTGGTCTGCGCTATCTGCCAACCGCTGGGCCTATGTACAAGTGGCCCTGGCCGCGGCGCTTGCCAACCTGCTGGGGCTTTCGACATCCGTATTCATCATGGTGGTTTATGACCGTGTCCTTCCGAACGAAGCAACCGAGTCGCTGATCGCCCTGACCTTTGGCGTGGGTATCGCGCTTATCTTCGACTTCGTACTCAAGCTTCTGAGGGCTGGCTTTATCGATCGCGCGGGCCAAAACGCTGATATGTTCATGGGGCGCAGAGTCTTCGATCAGTTGCTGAATATTCAGATGAAATCGCGCACCGGCTCGACCGGGGCGATGACCAGCACGGTGCGTGAATTTGAAACCCTCCGAGAGTTCTTTACCTCGGCAACATTGGTTGCTGTCGTCGATTTACCCTTTATCGCGCTGTTCATCTTCGTGATTTATCTGGTCGGCGGCGATTTGGCCCTGGTCCCGGCCCTTGCTGTACCGGTTGTTTTGCTGGCTGGTCTTGTGGTTCAGCCGATCCTGTCGCGTATGGCCGAGAAAATCCTGGCGGATGGTCAATCCAAGCAATCGGTGTTGGTGGAGGCGGTTTCGGGCCTTGAGACGATCAAAACAACCTCTGCCGGTCGACAAATGCGCAATCGGTGGGAGCAGGCGATCGAACGACAATCCGCCCATGGCGCGCGCAGTCGCGCCGTGACCCAGTTTGCCTTGAATTTGACGGGCTTTACGCAGCAGGCGGCGCAGGTTCTGATTGTATTCTATGGCGTGTTTCTGATCACCGAAGGTCAGGCCAGCATGGGTGCGCTTGTGGCTTCGGTCATGCTGACGGGGCGTGCTTTGGCCCCGTTGGGACAGCTGGCCCAAACCCTGACCCGCGTCAATCAGGCACGTAGCGCCTATCGCAATTTGGATGCCTTGATGCAGGCTGAAAGTGAGCGTCCTGAAGGCCGAAGCTGGATCACGAGGGCGGGTTTCAAGGGGGCCATTTCGTTCAGCAACGTGCACTTCGCCTATCCAGATCAGAGAGAAGACACTCTGAACGGTGTTTCCTTCACAATTAAGCCCGGTGAAAAAGTGGCCATTCTGGGTCAAATCGGTTCGGGAAAAAGTACAATCGCGCGGCTGTTGTTGGGGCTCTATTCGCCGCGGGTCGGGTCGGTCATGCTGGATGGGCTGGATATTCGTCAGATTGATCCGGGCGACCTGCGGCGCAACATCGGCTCAGTCCTGCAGGATATCTGGCTGTTTTCGGGGTCTGTTCGGGATAATATTGTCAGCGGTGCGATAAGAGCACGCGACGAAGATCTGATTGAGGCTGGGCGCGCCGCAGGCGTAGAAGATTTTGTCGCCCGACATCCCAGTGGCTATGATCAACAATTGGCTGAACGGGGCGAAGGGCTTTCGGGTGGTCAGAAACAGGCGATTGCGTTGGCGCGGGCCCTAATTGGTCGGCCTCCGGTTTTGTTGCTGGATGAGCCAACAAGCGCGATGGATGTCAAAACCGAAGCGCAGGTGATCCGGCGTTTGAAAGAGGCAACAACAGACACCACGGTCGTGGTGGTGACCCACAGAACCAGCCTGCTGGAACTGGTTGACCGTGTCATTGTGATCGAAGGCGGGAAGATTGGTGCGGATGGTCCCAAAAGCCTGTTGACCCAACACGCACGCAGATCGGGGAGGCATCTGAATGTCGCGGCATCCTGATCTGAGTCAGCTTGCGCGTGAGATGCAGGGGCGGGCACCGCTGCAAGGTTCGCTGTTGTTATTCGCTATTTTGGCCTGTTTGTTGAGCGCAGGTGCTTGGGCCTATCTTACGGAACTGGATGATGTTACCCGCGTGGATGGCCGGATTGTGCCGTCGGGCGATGTGCAAGTGATTGAAGCGACGGAACCTGGAGTTTTGCAGGTGTTGCATGTGCGCGAGGGTGAGTTGGTTGACCAAGGTGCTGTGTTGATGGAGCTGGATACCACCCAGATTGACAGCCAATTAAGCCAGGAACAACAACGTGCCTATGGCCTTATGGCGCGGGTTCAGCGCTTGCAGGCTGAAATTGATGGAACGGAGCTGAGCTTTGACACAACTCTGATCAAAGGCGCGCCAAATGTCGTGCGTTCGGAAACGGCGCTCTATCAAGGGCGACAGGCTGAACTCAGTGCCGAGATTGCCATTCTGGAGCGGCAGAGACAGCAACGGCATCGTGAATACGAAGAGGGGTTGGTTGATCAGGTTACGGCTGATGAAACTCTGAAAGTGCTCGCTGAAGAGCGGGCCATTATGGCCCCGCTGGTTGAACAGCGCATGGAACCCGCGACCACACTGTTGGCCTTGCGCCGTAGCGAGGCTGAGTGGCAAGGCCACAAGGTGCGTGCCGAGGCCGTGACCAACCGTTTGAAAGCCGGCCTTGAGGAAATCGATGACCGCATAAAGGCCACTCGCAGCCGATTTAGGACTGCCGCATTGACGGATTTGGCCCTTGCGACCGCCGAGCTTGCGGCACTTGAGCCTACCCTGCCCGCTTTGCGCGACCGCGCCCTGCGCGCGCAGGTGAAATCGCCGGTCCGGGGAATAGTGAATCGGATACATCGAACAACAATTGGTGGGCTAGCCCGAAGTGGCGAAGACCTGATTGAGATTGTGCCATTAGACGACAGCTTGCTGGTCGAAGCCTATGTCAAGCCCGAGGATATCGCCTTCTTGCGCGCGGGCCAGCCGGTAAAGGTGAAGATCACAGCCTATGACTTTGCTCGCTATGGTGGGTTGGACGGTGAAATCCTGCGCATCGGCGCAGATACCATCACGCGGTCCGAAAGAAATGATGAAGAGGTGTTTGTGGTTGAGATTCGCACCAGCAACACCATGCTCGACGGGCAAGGAATTGCCGTTGAAATCATTCCAGGTATGATCGCAGAGGTGGATATTTTATCCGGCAAGAAGTCGGTACTGGACTATATCCTACAGCCCGTTGTGAAGATCAAGGACCAGGCCCTACGAGAGTAGCGGGGGCTACCCGATCGGCGAACCCATACGCAGCCTATTTCCAAGCAACATCGCCGAGAAAGATGTAGCCCGCCCCGTATATCGTCTTGATCAAGCGCGGGTTCTTGGGGTCTTCACCAAGCTTGGTTCGTAGCCTTGAGATGCGCACATCCATGGCGCGGTCGAAGCTATCCCCGGCTGCGCCACCCAGAGAATCCTGCATTTGTGCACGGCTGATCAGGCGTTTGGGGCTTTCCAGAAATAGGCGCAAAACCTCACCTTCGGCGTGGCTGAACGGTGTTTCGGCCCCGGATTTGTCCTTCAGGAGATACCGATCAAAATATGCTGTCCACCCGTTGAACTCGGCGATATTGGTGTTCGAGGTTTGACCGCGCGGCGCGCGTAGTCGCGCGCGAATACGCGCCACAACCTCTGTTGGATCAAAGGGTTTGGTGATGTAGTCATCCGCTCCCAATTCCAGCCCGGTCACGCGATCCTGAACTTGCGCGCGGCCTGACACAATGATCACGGCTGCGCCTTGTTCCAGCGCCAATCGGTGTACCAAGGCCAGGCCATCCGTATCCGGCAGGGATAAATCCACTAAGCAGACGTCTGGTGTGATCTGATTCAGTGCGGCCTCGAACTCGCGGGCCCGGGAATAGCTTTGCGTGCGAAAGCCAGCCTCTTCCAGAGCATCTGTCAGGATATGCCGAATCTCAGGTTCATCATCCAATATGGTTACCAACGGCTGATTCATCAGGCAGCCTCGGTTCGGACAAGGGCGGACAACTGTGCCTTGGAAAAGGGTTTGCTCAGCACGGGCGCCATGGCCAATGCCTGTCGGTGCAGAGGATCGGTATAGGGTAATGATGTCATGAGTATACAGGGCAAGCGAGATCTGAGTTGCGATAACAGATCAAGCCCCGTCGCCGCGCCCTCAAGTCGAATGTCGGACAGCACCATGGCAATTCCTTCCACGGTCTCGGTCAGAGCCAGCGCCTCATCTGCCGAGGTCGCCTCGATCACCGAAAAGCCAAGGTCGATCAGCATGTCCCTGAATTGGCCGCGTAGATCGTCGCTGTCTTCCACCAATAGCACAAGCCCCTCTTGCGCGGGGGGCGCGGGGCGATAGGGCAGGCGTAAAATCACGGATGCGCCTGAGGGTGTATTGCGCAGGTTCAGGTCACCGCCCGCCAGCTTTACGGTGTCATAAACCATGGGCAAACCAAGGCCCGATCCATCACTGCCTTTCGTTGTGAAAAAGGGGTTCAAAGCCTTCTCCAGTGCCTCAGACGAAAAGCCGGAACCGGTATCGGAAACTGTGATTTCGATCCAGATATCGCCGATTGCATGTGCACTGATCGTCACCTGCCCGGTTGTGCCACAAGCATCACGCGCGTTCAGAACAAGGTTCAAAAGCGCATCCTGAAGCATCCCGGGATCGAGCATAAGCGCCTGATCTGGCAAAGTATTCACAACAGACAGCCCAACGCCACGAGGTAAGGACGGGGTGGCCACTATCCGTAAATCCTCGAGCAAGCGGCGCAGATCGGTGGCTTTCGGCTGAGGTGTGCGATGGCCGGTCATATCCGCAATCCGGTTCAACAACTGACCACCACGCCGCGCTGTTTTTTGGGTCGCCGCGATCAGCGCATGTGCGTCTTCTGGCAACGCCATCTTGTCGAGCTGGGATTGCATACCCAGGATGATTGTCAGCAAGTTGGAAAAATCATGCGCCAGGCCATTTGTCATCTGTGCAGCCATTTCGCGGCGGCGGGTTTGTTGCAGGGCTACACGGGCTTGGGTTTCTTCGGTGATATCTACCGACATCACATAAACGCCCCCTGCCCCGTCAGGTGTGAAAGACACGCGGATGCGGCGCGAGTCTTGATCTTCGGTGAACTCGAACACCGATGTTTTGCCGTTATAGGCATTTTGCAGGTGAGCACTGACCCGGGCAAAGGCGTTTGCCCCCAGCGCTTCAGATATGTGAAGGCCCAAAATCTCGGATGGTCGCCCCGGCATGACAGAACTGAGCCGCCGGTTCGAGTAATCATATCGCCCCTCGCTGTTCAGATGCGCGATATGGGCCGGCATCATCTCGGTCGTCAGACGAGTCCGGGCTTCGATCTCGGTCAGCTCGCGTTTGGCCTCTTCCAGCGCGGTGATGGTTGCTGCCAGTTTCCGGTTGGTGGCCGAAAGCTCTTCGGCATGGGTAAGCAGCTGGCCTGACAATTCCTCGGACCGCGCGCGCAGCAGGTTTTCGGCGCGTTTTGCGTTGGTTATGTCTGTATAGACCGCCACCCAACCACCCTGAGGCAGCGGTGCGCCTTCGATCGAGATCACCTGACCATTTGCGCGCTCGCGCTCCATGTAATGTGGCTCGAACGCCAGCGCCTGTTCGACACGCACTTCGACCATGTCATCGACACTTCCCTCGTCACCGTACTCTCCACGGCTTGCCAGAAAGTGGATCGTGTCCCGAAACAACGCGCCGGGTTGCACCAGCGCATCGGGAAGGTCAAACATTTCTTGAAACCGCCGGTTGCTAAGGACCAGGCGCAACTGGCTATCATAGATGGAAAGCGCCTGGCCGATCAGGTTCAGCCCGGCGGTTGTCATCGCCTTGATCCGTTGTTCGGTGATGCGCAAATTCACCCTCCCCTATTCTACCCGTAGCACCTGACGACCAGCAGGTGTAGAGGGGATCAATGCCGCATGCGCATCTTGGGCCCATCAGGGGTATTGGAATGCAATGACAGTGTGTGGTCCATGTTCCGCATCCGATGGCGCAACATCTGCCTGCACAAGCGTGCAAGGTCAGCCGCATAGGCGGGGTCTTCGGCGACATTCTCGAACTCGCCCTTCCCGTCATGATCGAACAAAAGTGGCGGCAGAGCGGCTGCAAATTCAACCAGGGTAAAGCGGTCATCGCGCAGGATACCCAGACAGGATTCGCTGTTTCCGGTGCCAAGACGTCGTTGCCATAGGGTCGGGTTTTCCGGCTCAGCAAAATCAAGCTCGCTGAATGAGTAACCCCTCCAATCTTTGGGCACTTCGCCCTGCAAGAGAGAGATCAGAGACCGCCCATCCATCTCATTTGGGATCGATTGCCCAGCCCAATCCAGGATCGTCGGGGTGATGTCGATGGATTCCGTCGGCACGGTGATTTCGGCCCCAGCCTGCGCCTGATTGCCGGGCATCCGGATCATCAGCGGCGTATGATAAGCCGCATCATAGACAGTCATCTTGCCCCAGCTGTGATGGTCGCCCAGCATTTCGCCGTGATCGGCGGTGATAACGATCAGAGTGTCGTCATACTGCCCGCTGTCTTTCAGATACTGAACGACGCGGCCGATGTGATGGTCGACCTCGGTCGCCAACCCAAAATAAATCGAGCGCAGGATCTGAATGTTCTCATCTGTCGACTCGACCTCATCGAAACCGTGAACAAAATCAGCTGCTTTGTAGAGGTCGAGATTTGGATCAAAAAACGGGTGCTGCGCTTTTTCGGCCTCGGATGTCCCCAATCGCCGTGGCAAAGGCAAAGTGACGGGGTCATACATCCGATTGTAGGGTGCCGGGGCAACAAGCGGTGGATGCGGGCGGATATAGGTTAGATGCGCAAACCAGTTCTGATCTTGGTAGGGCGCAATGCCATCCAGAAACGCGTCGGTCAAAAAGGCGGTGTCGCTGTCTTCGGCCCGATAGAGCGCTGGATCATTCAGCTTTGGCGCCTCACCGGTGGGCGAGACCGGTTTGTAGACATCCATATAGGTGTCGAACGCATAGCCTTGTTTCATCAGATGCGCCCGCCAGGGATAGGATTCCTCTAGCCGCATCTCAACGACCTCAAGAAATCCATCCATTGATTGCTCATAGGATTTTAGCACCGGGTCATTCACATCATGAACACGCGGGTCTGCCGAGGTGTCGGTGTAGCCAAACAGCATTGGCATAAAACCTGCTTTGCGCATCTCGGTGGCGATGTTGGGAATGTCATGGCGCAACGGCGTGCCATTGCGGACAGATCGGTGGTTCATCGCGTACTGACCAGTCAGCAATGAAGCGCGCGAGGGGCCACAGGGATTTGTCACCGAGTAGTGGCGTTTGAACGTCACAGATTCGTCCATGAACGCGCGCAGATGCGGTAGATCAACATGATCTGCCAACGCGCCGAACAAGCAATCTGCCCGCAGCTGATCGATGATAACGAATAGAACTTTTCCGGCCTGGCCCATGTCGCGCACTCCGAATCCGCACCCGAGTTTCAGGTGCGGACTGTGTCGCGGAATGGCTACCCTCGCAAGAGTTTAGTCCAGCTCGTACTTGGTCTCGTAGTTTTCCTTGAGCGCGGGGTCCTGATCTTCTTTGCGCAACAGGCAGTTGCCGATCGACAAGACCTCGATATCGGTGCCCATGAAACAGCGGAACGCATCCGTGGGCGTACAGACAATTGGCTCACCCCGCACGTTGAACGAGGTGTTCACCACCAGCGAACATCCGGTCAGATCTTTGAACTTCGAGATCAGCGCGTGATACGCTGGGTTCGTGTCTTCATGTACCGTTTGGATGCGGGCAGAATAGTCCACGTGCGTCACAGCCGGAATATCCGACCGTTTGACGTTCAGCTTGTCGATGCCAAACAGGGCATTTTCCTCATCCGTCATCTTACGGCGGATTTTGTCCTGAACATCGGCCACGATCAGCATATAGGGGCTGTCGCCTTCCAGCTCGAACCAGTCGGCTACGTCTTCGCGCAGAACAGATGGCGCAAATGGGCGGAAGCTTTCGCGGTATTTGACCTTCAGGTTCAAGGTTTTCTGCATCGACTCGGATCGTGGATCGCCAAGGATTGAGCGCGCGCCCAAGGCGCGTGGTCCAAACTCCATCCGGCCTTGGAACCAACCAACAGCCTTGCCATCCGCCAATGCCTGCGCGGTTTGGTTGACCAACTCACCGTTTTCATAAGTAGTGAATTTGGCCCCGACACGCGTCAGTTCTGAGGCGATTGCGTCATCTTCGTAACGCGGGCCAAGATATGACCCCTGCATTTGATCGCCCGAGGCGACCTGACGCGGATTTCCCAGTTCCTGGTGCCAGGCCGCATAGGCCGCCCCCAGTGCCCCGCCTGCATCACCGGCAGCAGGCTGCACCCAGACATTGTCAAATGCGCCATCGCGCAGGATTTTGCCATTGGCCACGCAGTTCAAGGCCACGCCGCCTGCCATACACAGATTGCGGATACCGTGTTCCTGCGCCAGATTGCGGGTGATGCGCAGCATGATTTCTTCGGTCACGGCCTGCACGGATGCAGCGATGTCCATATGGAACTGCGTAAGCTGATCGGTTTCAGGTTTGCGCACGGGATGGCCGAACAGGTCCTCCAGCGCTTTGTTGGTCATGGTCAGACCGGCCGTATAGTTGAAATATTTCTGATTGAGGCGGAACGAGCCGTCCTCTTTCAGGTCAACCAGATGTTCAAGGATCAGGTCCTTGTATTGCGGCGCGCCGTAAGGGGCCAAACCCATAACCTTGTATTCACCGGAATTGACCTTGAAGCCGGTATAATAGGTGAAAGCGGAATAAAGCAGCCCCAGCGAGTGCGGGAAATGCAGCTCTTTCACCATGGTCAGCTCGTTGCCGCGCCCAATCCCGACGGTTGTGGTGGCCCATTCGCCAACACCGTCCACGGTAAGAACAATCGCCTCGTCGAAGGGCGACGGATAATAAGCGCTAGCGGCATGGCTGACGTGGTGTTCCGAAAACAAGATCTTGTCGACGGTGAAATCGGGATCGATCCTGCGAAGCTGTTTATTCAGCAAATCCTTGAGAAACAGCTTTTCCCGCAGCCAGACCGGCATCGCCATTCGGAACGAGTTGAAACCGCGTGGGGCGACGGCGATGTAGGTTTCGATCAGGCGTTCGAACTTTAGAAACGGTTTGTCGTAGAAAACAACATTGTCCACGTCCGCCAGGGTGATCCCTGATTCGGCCAATACGTATTCAATCGCCTTTTCCGGGAATCCAGGGTCGTGTTTCTTGCGGGTAAAGCGTTCTTCCTGCGCGGCGGCAATGATCTTGCCGTCGCACAGCAGTGCTGCTGCGCTGTCATGATACAGCGCGGAAATGCCCAAAATGTAAGTCATGTGATCAGAACAGCGTATAGATGAACGGCGCGATTGCCGAACCTTGGCTGAGAACGATCAGGCCACCGAAGATGCCCAACACCACAAGGATGGGCAGCAGCCAGAACTTTTTTCTGACCCTCATAAATGACCAGAGCTCGGAAACGAATGTCACGTCTGGTACTCCCTTCTTTAAAACTGTTGTTTCATGCTGCCGGGCTGATCCTTGCGAACAACCCAATAGCTTTCTGCGGAACTGTCTAATTTCTCAGACAAAAGGTCTTTTCCCAACAGGCGCGCCACCAGTCCGAAGGGCACGAATGTCGTAATGAAAACCAGAAACATGACGATGGGTGCCACGATGGCCCCCAGCAACATTCCAAACTTGAACCAAAGCCGATTGGGCTTGGTCAGAACCTGCGGCGCAAGGAAAGTTACCGCAAGAATGGCCCCCGCGATTGCAAGGGGTATCCACCGCACAGAACCACCGCCCCAAAGGGGCCAGAGTGCGATGATTAGAAAGACTGCCGTGAAGACAAAACCGAACCCTCGTTCAGAACCGATTTCGACATCAACATTGGCTTGATGGTCAGACATGAAACACAACCGAATAACAACAAACAATTACGTCCATAAAGATACCATTACCTTTGGTTGAAACAAGTGAATTAGGTCACTCACCTTCGGGAAATTCGCCCAATGGCGCTAACCAGTGTCACACGGGTGCCATTCCGACCGGTCAAATCAGGGCGCAAATACACAAACCCGTTGCAGCCGATCTGCTTTTTCCGTCACATGCAGGCATGACTCCGCCTCAGATATCGTCTTCGCAAGAAAGCGACCGCACGGTTGTGCATATCTCAGGTGCATTACTCACGCAGTCGGTGGAACACGTTGAGCGCGGCTTTAGCGCCATTCAGCCTGTTGGCGGCGATGTGACATTCGACCTGACCCAGATGGAAGCGCTGGACACCAGTGGCGCGTGGCTCGTGGCTGATCTGTCACAGCGGTTCACCGCTCAGGGCGCGCAGCTTCAGTTTCTGGGCCTCAAACCTGCGCATGCCGCCTTGATTGATACGGTTTCGCATAGCATCCCCGAACAGCCCGGTCGGCTGGACCCGCCCAGAACCTTTACAGATTGGGTTGAAAGCGTGGGTCGTGGGACATTCGGGGCGTGGCAGGACACATTGTCGATCCTTGGCTTCCTGGGGCTGACACTGCACCGTCTGGCTCGAACCGTCGTTATGCCCTGGAGGCTGCGCCGCGCTGCGCTTGTAACGCATATGGAGGAAACCGGCTTCAAGGCCTTGCCGATTGTGGCGTTAATGGGGTTCCTAATCGGCGTTGTGCTGGCTTTTCAGGGTGCCACGCAGTTGAAACAGTTCGGGGCCGAGATTTTTGTGGTCGAGCTGATCTCGATCTCAATCCTGCGCGAACTGGGCATTCTGCTGACGGCGATCATCGTTGCGGGCCGGTCCGGATCGGCCTTTACCGCCTCGATCGGTTCGATGAAGGTTCAGGAAGAGATCGATGCCATGCGCACCCTTGGCCTGGACCCGATTGAAGTTCTGGTGATCCCGCGCGTTTTGGCCCTTTTGATTATGCTCCCAATATTGGGCTTTGTGGCCGATATGGCCGGCTTATTCGGTGGCGCGCTGATGAGTTGGATTGATCTGGGGATCAGCCCGGGCATGTTCCTGACCCGCCTGAACGAAAGCACAGGGGTCTGGCAACTGGCCATTGGCCTGATCAAAGCGCCGTTCTTTGCTCTGGTCATTGGCGTGATTGCCTGTTGGCAGGCAATGCAGGTCAAAGGATCAGCCCAGAGCGTTGGGCAGCGCACGACTGCGTCGGTGGTGCAATCGATCTTCATGGTAATCGCCATCGACGCCCTGTTCTCGATCTTCTTCTCGCAGATGGGGATCTGAGATGGACGGTACGGTGCAGCATCAATCAATCCCGACGGATACACAACGAGAGGCTGTGATCCGAGTGCGCGGATTGCGCAATCAGTTTGGCCCCCAGATGGTTCATGATGATCTAAACCTTGACGTCTGGCGCGGCGAGGTTCTGGGCATTGTTGGCGGCTCGGGCACGGGTAAATCTGTATTGTTGCGGACTATTGTGGGTCTGAACAAACCCGCTGCTGGCAGTATCGAGGTTCTGGGCGTTGATGTTCTGAACGGTCCCGAAGAAGACCGACGCCGCATTGAGCGGCATTGGGGCGTAGCGTTTCAGGATGGAGCGCTGTTCTCGTCTCTGACCGTCTTGCAGAACGTGATGGCCCCGTTGCGCGAGCATACGGGGATCAGCGAAAAACTGATGGAGTCGCTGGGCGGCCTCAAGATCAGCCTTGTGGGGTTGCCGCAGCTGAGTTGCGGTAAGTTTCCATCGGAATTGTCAGGCGGTATGCGCAAACGGGCAGCGTTGGCGCGGGCTTTGGCATTGGATCCTGAGATTGTGTTTCTAGACGAACCCACAGCTGGGTTGGACCCGATCGGGGCCGCCGCCTATGATGATCTGATCCGCGAATTGCAGCAGGCGCTGGGATTGACCGTTTTCATGGTGACGCATGATTTGGATAGTCTTTATGCGATTTGCGACCGGATCGCCGTGCTTGCAGAAAAGCGCGTGCTGGTTGAAGGTCCGATAGAAGAGATGACCAAGGTCGATCATCCTTGGGTGCAGGAGTATTTCACAGGCCCCCGTGCCCGCGCGGCGCAAGACAAAGGGCAGGACAGGTAGAGGCGATGGAAACCCGAGCGAATTACATTCTGATCGGCGCATTCACTCTTGCGGGGATATTGGGTGCTTTTGGCTTTTTCCTGTGGCTCGCGAAATTCGAAGTGACCCGCCAGTACGCATATTATGACGTGTTGTTCGAAAATGTGTCGGGCCTGTCTGCGGCGGGTGGCGTAAGCTACAATGGCCTTCCGGTCGGGCAAGTGATCTCGTTGAATCTTGATGAAGATGATCCGTCGAAAGTCCGGGTTCGGATCGAGGTTGATGCCGACATCCCCGTCACAAAGGAAACCATCGCGCAACTGCAATCGCTGGGTGTGACCGGCGTTGGCTATGTGGAATTGACTGGCGGGTCCAGCACGGCCGAGCGGTTGCCCAATAACAGTGTCATAAAAAGCAAGCGCAGCACTATTCAATCGCTGTTCGAAGGCGCACCCAAGGTTCTGGACGAGGCAGTCAGCCTTTTGAAGGAATTGAATGCCGTTGTAGACGAAAAGAACCAGAAAGCGGTTTCCGACATTCTGGCTAACCTCGCGTCGGCCACTGGCCGATTGGACAAGACTCTGTCGGATTTTGAATCCGTCTCAGGTAATATCGGAGAGGCCGCCAAGCAAATCGGCGAGTTTACCACGAAGCTGGACCCGTTGATCAGCGCTGCGGAATCCACGTTGCAGACGGGTAGCGAGACATTGAAATCCGTCAAATCAGCGTCCGACACCGCCAAAGAAGCACTAGAAGAGGCGAAGGTTACACTGGCAACCTCGAACCGGACCATCGAAGAAGATGTGCGCCCGTTTATACAGCGCGGGTCGAACCTTGCGGATCATCTGACGCGGTTGTCGGAAGAAGCGAGCGTGTCACTGGGCGTAATTACGGAAACGGTTGTGAACGCCAATACGACGTTGGGTTCGATCACCGCTGCGATGGATTCGACCAAAGGGGTTTTGGCCTCGGCCGAGCGCGCCTTTGACTCGGCCAACCGTATCATTGAAACGCAAGTCGGCCCGGTTGCCCAGGATATCAGCCGCGCCGCCAATCAGGTGACAGAAACGGTCTCGCGCATCACCGTCAAGATCGACCAGATTTCGGATGATGTGCTCAGCGCGTCGAACTCTGCGAAAGAACTGCTTGGAACCATCGACGGCATCGTCCGGGACAATCGTCGCCAGCTTTCGGATTTCCTGCGGGTCGGGTTGCCGCAATTCGTACGCTTTGTTGAAGAATCACAGCGCCTGGTCATTAGCCTAGACCGCCTTGTCGACAAGGTTGAGCGCGACCCAGCACGCTTTTTGTTGGGCACCCAAGCATCGGAGTTCCGTCAATGATCAGGCCTTTATTTCTTACTCTGATCGCAGTGGCCCTTGGTGGCTGCGCGGGTTTGGGCACGTTGCAGCAAGCCTCCAAACCCAATGACCTGTATCTTTTGACCCCCAAAAGCACGTTTGCGTCCTCGCTGCCGCGTATCCAGATGCAGATCGTAGTAGAAGAACCCACAGCAACTGCTGCAGTGAACACCGACCAGATCGCGGTTCAGCCGACGCCTCTGCAGGTTCAGTATCTGCCTCGCGCCAGGTGGGTGGATCGCGCGCCGCTGATTGTGCAGGCTCTGTTGGTCGAAAGCTATGAGAATTCAGGCAAGGTGGCCGCAGTCGGGCGGTCGACCGTAGGCCTGCGCGCAGACTATATCATTGTGCCGGATTTGCGTGAGTTTCAGGGCATCGTAACAGCTGAGACTGAGAACTCAAAAACCGTGCGCGTTGACGTTCGGATGAACATCAAGATTGTCGATGCGTTTGAGGACAAGATCATCGCCTCTAGCTCGTTCCAGGAAACCGTGGTTTCAGCCAGCGATCAGACACCGGATCTCGTCAATGCGTTTGACCTAGCCCTAGGTCGAGCAATGCGGGATTCAGTGGAATGGAGCGTGCGCCGGATCAATACGCACGCCAATAGTCAGCCCAGATCGACGATCAACTGACGCCACTAGAAATGCGTCGCCGACGCGCGGTTCCAATCCGCTGTGTAGTTGTCCGGTGCCGTGCCAGCCAAAAGCGCGCCTTCTTCGACGAAAGTGTAGATTTCGGCATAAGAACGCTCGGTCTCATCTGCCATGCGACGGCGGATATCGCCGGGGTGCAGGTCCGCGACTGTGGCTTTGCCCATTGCGCCCAGCAGTTCCCGGAAGCTTTCGAGTGTTGCATCGTGATACCGGTGCACCCGCTGGCGTTTTTGCGGCACGTTGACCGCCCTGCCCCGGATCGGGTCCTGGGTGGCGACGCCTGACGGGCATCGGTTGGTGTTGCAATGCAGGGCCTGAATACAGCCAACCGCAAACATCATCGCACGGGCCGCGTTGCACATATCGGCACCAAGGGCGAACTTTTCGATCATGTCGTAGCCTGTGGCCACTTTGCCTGCGCAGATGATCCGTATTTTGTCACGCAGCCCAACCCCCAGAAGGCAGTTATTCACAAAGACCACTGCCTCATTTACGGGTAAGCCCAGGCGGTTGGTGAACTCGACCGGGGCGGCGCCAGTCCCTCCTTCGGCCCCATCGATGGTAATGAAGTCGGGCAGAATGCCGGTTTCCAGCATTGCTTTGCAGATCGCCATGAATTCGGATGGGTGGCCGATGCACAGTTTGAAACCAATGGGCTTGCCACCCGACATTTCGCGCAAGTGCTGCACAAACTCCATCAACCCGGTTGGACCGTCGAAAGCCGAATGAATGGGTGGTGAGATCACATCCTGATGCTCGGGCACGCCACGGATTTCGGCGATCTCTTTGTCAACCTTTGCGGCGGGCAAAACGCCGCCATGCGAGGGCTTCGCGCCCTGAGACAGCTTAATCTCTATTGCTTTGACAACATCCTTCTTGGCCTTCTCGGCGAACAGGTCTTTGTCAAAGCCTCCGTCGGGTGTACGACAGCCGAAATAGCCGGTACCGATCTGCCAGATAACATCTCCACCCTCGGCGAGGTGATGCGGCGACAATCCACCCTCACCCGTGTTATGCGCAAAACCGCCGTCCTTGGCACCGCCGTTCAACGCCCGGATCGCATTGGCGCTGAGCGCACCAAAGCTCATGGCCGAAACATTCAAGCGCGATGCGTTATAGGGCTTTTCGCATTGCGGGCCGCCCAGCATCACCCTTTCTTCGCTCTTGTCCACTTCTTTTGGGGCCAGAGAGTGGTTGGAGCGATGATAACCTACGGTCGTGATGTCGTATTGAGTGCCAAACGCCTGTGTGTCGACCTGGCCCTTGGCACGTGAATAGACAAGGCTGCGAATGATCCGATTATACGGCCGCCCGCTTTCGTTGGTTTCGACGAAATACTGGCGGATTTCGGGGCTGACAAATTCCAGCATATAGCGGAAATGCCCCAGCACGGGGTAGTTGTTCAGCACGTTGTGCTTGGTGGTTAGCATGTCATACATCCCAACCACGGCGTAAGGGATCAGCAGAACCAGAAGCCAATGCGCGGGAGACCAAAAAAAGCCCCAGACGGCCACCAAGGGCAGACAGACGAAACTCAGAAAGTAATAAAGCCTGCGTACAACCATTTCTGATCTCCGTGGGTGAAGTATGTACCAAAGGTGTTGAAGCCAAAGTGAAACAGCTTGGCTTTTGATTGCAAGCCCTTCGGCCCATTGAAATCAAACCGGACGCGAATGTGAAACCTTGTTAAGGCGTTGATTGATCCCGCGTTTCACAGGCGGTATTCGGATCATACCACAGCAAAAGGCAGCTAACTTGGCGAGACCAGACACCAAACGCGGACTACACGAACAAGCCCTGATGTTTTTTTCTGTGTTTGTTGGGGGTGCTCTGGGGTCTTTACTGCGTGAGGCGTTTGCATTCGAGATCCCTGGCGCGACTGTGCTGACCGCAACCTTTGGCATCAATGTGTTTGCATGTTTCGTGTTGGGCTGGCTCTACGCGATCCGCCATCGGGTTCATGCCCATGTTCTACATCTGGGCGCGGTTGGGTTTTGTGGCGGCCTTTCAACCTTTTCTTCTTTTGTGGCTGAACTTGAGCGTTTGGCCGAAGCCGCATTTTGGACTGCACCGGCCGCTGCAGGGCTGGAGATTGTGTTTGGTGTGGCCGCAGCCTTGGCAGGCGAAGTGCTCGGTCGACGGTTTCATGCAGGAAGGCGCAGCAATGACTGATCTCTACCTGCACGCCATGTTTGGTCTGGGTGGTGGGCTTGGCGCAGTGTTGCGCCATTGGCTTGCGTTGCGGGTTACGCACGCGCTGCCCCTGTCGACCCTGATCGTGAATGTAATCGGCAGCCTGCTGCTGGGCCTCTGGATCGGCTATTTGGGCGGTCCCGTTGAGATGGGGGAAGAACAGAAGCGCCTGGTTTTTGGCTTTTGCGGTGGGTTCACAACATTCTCAAGCTTTGCTTATCAAACGCTGCAATTGCGCCGCGAACGCACCCTTGCGATGGCCGCTGGCAATGTTATGGTCAGTCTTGTTCTGTGCTGGGGTGCCTTGTGGCTGGGGTTGGAGCTGACCCGATAGCCGAACGGGCCACCTTTCCTACATCGGATGCATGTGCATGCGCACCGCCAGATTGCCCAAAATCCAGACCGTCCCAAGGATGATGATCAACAAAACAAGAGTTGAGAACAGGATCAGGTCCAAATCCTCTCGGCTGCTGCGGCGGCGGTCGATATGCAAGAAATAGACCAGTTGAAAGATCAGCTGAGCGAGACCAAGCAGGCCAATGGTCAGATAAACTCCGGTCGTTTCAATCCCCCAGCGATAGGCCACGCCGAACATCGCGAAAGTCAGCAGTAACGAGCCGCCATAGCCGATCACGTAACGCCGCCGCTCGCGCCGGTGCATTTCAGAGCGTTTATCCATAGGTTAGCCCTCCGAAATAGACGATTGTGATGATGCCGATCCAGATCAGGTCAAGGAAGTGCCAGAACAGCGCCAGCCTGACCACACGTGATTTGACGACATCGGTCATACCCATAACCCGCAGTTGGATACCCAGCACAATCAACCATACGCACCCCGCAGCAACATGCAGACCATGTAGCGGCACAAGGCCGTAGAAGGCCGAGAGGAACCCACTGCGCTGCGGGATGCCGCCCTTTTCGGCCATGGCCATGAAGTCACGAATCTCCAATACAAGGAAACTGATCCCCAGCAAAAGAGTCACCCCAAACCACAGGATGATCCGTGGTCGCGGCAGATTGTACTTCAGGGCCAGCATCGCCAATCCAACTGTCAGGCTGCTGGTCAGCAGGATCATGGTTTGCGCGAAGATGCTGGTCAGGTCGAACAGTTCATGGGGCCCAGGCCCGCCAGCCTGAGCGTCAATCATGGTGATATAGATGGCGAACATCAGGCCGAAATAGACCAAATCGCTCATCAAAAAGACCCAGAAGCCGAAAGTTACGACCTCAGAAGCCTTATGGGCGCTGGCATGGCGGTCACCGAGATTGATGCCCGGATAGCTGTGGGTTGGAGCACGTTTCATGTCACCGCCTCCATGTCTGGGCGGGCGAGGCCTCGGTTCTCCGGGGCCGTCTCATGGTCGCGATCCACCGCGATTTCGCTATGGACCAATGCCAGCCAAGCCTCATGTTCGCGCTGGACTTCTTCTGCTGGGATGGTGATTTCGGTGCTGGTGTCGAAGGTCCAAAGGATGAAGGCCAGGATCATAACAACCGTCATCAGCGCCGCCAGCCACCAGATCCACCAGACCAAGGCAAACATCCAGATGCCGCTGGCCACACATAAGATAAATCCGATGCCGGTGTTGCGCGGCATTTCGATATCCTCATAGGCATCAGGGGCTGGATAGGCCGCGTCGCGCTCCTTGGCGGCAGCAAAGTTGTCGCGGTCTGTTACCTGCGGGATGATGGCGAAGTTGTAAGGTGGCGGTGGTGCTGGGATAGACCATTCCAGCGTACGCGCGTCCCATGGGTCACCAACGGGAACGCGGGTTTTGTCGCGGTTGCGGATGCTGACCCATAGCTGCACCAGAACTGAAAACAGCGCTGCCGTGATAACCAACGCTCCGATGACGGCGACGATCATGTAAGGGTGAAAACTCGGGTCTTCCCAGCTGTAGGACCGGCGGGGCATACCCATCAGGCCGACAAAGTAAAGCGGCATGAAAGTCAGCATAAAACCACTTGTCCAGAGCGCGACTGTCACCCTGCCCCAGCCTTCATGCAAGCGGAACCCGAAGGCTTTGGGGAACCAGTAGTTATAGGCGGCCAGCAAGCCGAACAGAACGCCCGGTAACAGCACGTTGTGGAAATGCGCCACCAGAAACAGAGTGTTATGCACTTGGTAGTCAATGGTTGGATTGGCCAGGATCACGCCGCTTAGGCCACCGATGACAAACAGCATAAGGAAGGCGAGCCCATACAGCATGGGCACCGAAAACCGGATGCGCCCCCGCCACAGGGTCGCCATCCAATCGTAGACCTTCACCCCCGTTGGGATCGCAATCAGCATCGTCGCGATGCCAAACACCGTATTGATCAGCGCACTCTGGCCCATGGTGAAGAAGTGATGCAGCCAGACAGTGAAGGACAGCACCGCAATCGACATGGTTGCGATGACCAATGAGGTATAGCCGTAAAGCCGTTTGGCCGAGAAGGTCGCGAAGATTTCGGAATAGATGCCATACGCGGGTAGAACCAGCAGATAGACCTCGGGGTGGCCGAAAAGCCAGAACAGGTTGGCGTAGTTCATCATATTGCCGCCAAGGTCATTGGTGAAGAAGTGGAAGTCGAGATAGCGGTCAGCGGCCAGCAACAGTGCCGCGACGCCCAAGGGCGGCATGGCGAAGACGATCAGGATGGAACTGCAGATGATCGTCCAGCAATACATCGGCAGCCGCATGAACGTCATACCCGGCGCGCGCAGCTTGTAGATCGTTACGGCGAAGTTAATCCCCGTTAGCGTTGTTCCGATCCCTGAGACAACGATGGCCCAAATCCAGTAATCTGGCCCAACACCGGGGTTGAACGCAGCTCCGGTGTAGGGCGGATAGGCCGTCCAGCCCCCAGTCGAAAACTCTCCGACCACCAGCGAGACCATCAGCATCATACCGGAAGATACTGTCAGGCCGAGGCTGATCTGGTTCATCACCGGAAAGGCCACATCCCGCGCGCCGATCATCAGCGGAATAACATAGTTGGCGATGCCAAAGACAAAGGGCACTGCCACGAAGAAAATCATGATCGTGCCGTGCGTGCTGAACAATTCGGCAAAATGCTCGGCTTCCAAAAAACCCTCACCGGGCCCCGCAGCTTGTTGGGCGCGCATAACAACGCCCTCCAGAACGCCCCGCGCGAGCATGACGATAGCGAAGACGATGTACATGATGCCGATTTTCTTGTGGTCAGCGCTTGTCAGCCAATCGCGCCACAAGGGCCCCCAAAGTCGAAACCAGGTCAGCAGACCAACCACGGCGACCGCCCCTACGATGACAATACCTGCGGCGGCATTGGCTACAATCTCGTTCGCGTTGGGGTCCTGAATCAGGCCGGTGATCGGCAATGCATCCCAGCTCAGGCGACCAAAAAAACCGCTTTCCGATGTCATTGGTCGACCTCCTGCCCATATACAACTGTTCCGGGTTGCTGATCCAAGCTTAGCGCTTTGCCGCCATGGTATCGGTGAAGAATGGTATGGAACAGATCCCCGTCATCCAGTTTGAAATACAAGGCACGGTCTGGCATCTCGGGCGTGCCAAGCGCTGCCTGAACCTCATCCCGGTCGGTGCGCATGGCAAGAGTCCTATACGTTTCCGCGTCAAGCACGATACCGCCCTGACGGACCTTGTTGACCCAGGCCTCGAAATCCTCAGGGTCCATCGCAAGCGTTTCGAACTTCTGCTTGGTAAACCCGCGCCCGTTATACTGGGTGTTTTCGCCTTGCATTACCTCGGGTTGGTCCGCAACCAGATGCAGCTTGGTTGTCATGCCCGGCATCGCATAAATCTGTCCCGCCAAAGCCGGGATCATGAAGGATTGCATCACCGTATCGGTGGTTAGTGTCATGGCGATTTGTTGTTTGGTGGGAATCCCAAGCTCTCCGACCGTGGCGATGCCAAGATCGGGATAGATGAACAACCATTTCCAGTCGAGGCCAACAACCTGCACTTGCACGGCAGGCTCGTCACCGAACGGGGCTGAATAGGGGTCGAGCCGATACGTGGTTTTCCACAGATAGAAAGACAGGATTGCAACAATTACCACCGGAACGCCCCACATCAGCATCTCAAGCCGGGCGGAGAAATCCCAATCGGGTCTGTATGCTGCGTTCCCTCCTTTTCGACGTCTATAGCGCAGTGCGATCAATGGAACCAAAACCAGAACGGGAATAACGGCGATCAGGATCAGCGCTGTCGCCCGCAGCAAATGCGTTTTCTGCACTGCCGCGATGGGGCCCTGAGGGTCCATGAAGCTGTCACTGGCCGCTGCCATCTGGGTCGACGCGACCAGAATTCCGAGAGCTACCAGAACCACATTTGCCACAAGGGACGTTATGTTCGTGGTCATGCCTGCCCTCTTTTGCTGCTGCATTGGTCACAACTATCGGCAGAGACCGCGCATTTCTCAAGGTTTTTCCGAACGCAAGGCGGCATGTCGTAGATGTGGTTCAATCCCATGGATTTTGATGCGGGTTTCAGTCATCCTTGGCATCAACGAAAACGAATTGCCCAAACGGGTTTAGAGCAGGTGATACCAGATGCGCAGGGTGCTTTTTCTTCTATTTTGCCTATGGTTGGCCAGCGGCGCGACCGCTCAGGATCGTGCATCGATCGAACGGCAGTTCCAGTCCTGGCTCGATCAGACCGTTTGGCCGCAGGCTCGCGCCAAGGGTGTGTCGCGCAAGACGATGAACGCGGCCTTTGACGGCGTCACGCTGAATTGGGACCTGCCCGACCTTATCCCTCCGGGAAGCAAAGCGAAGACACCCAAAGCCCAAAGGCAGGCAGAGTTTGGTTCTCCTGGGAGGTACTTTAGTGCTGGGTCGGTTCAAGGGGCCACATCGGTGGGTAGGCAAATGGCGCGTCGCCATGCGGCTACCTTGTCTCGTGTCGAGGCGCAAACAGGGGTCCCAGCCCGCATCATCTTGGCGATCTGGGGCCGCGAAAGCGGGTATGGTCAGGTTCCAATTCGGCATGACGCATTTCAGGTTTTGGCGACCAAAGGGTTCATGAGCACGCGATCTGAGTATTTCACAACTGAGTTGATCGCCGCGCTGCAAATCGCCGAGGCGGGGCATGTGCGAGAATTGAGAAGCTCTTGGGCTGGTGCTTTGGGGCAGCCGCAATTCATGCCCTCAAGCTTTTTAACCTATGCCGCCGATGGGAACGGGGATGGGCGGGCCGATATCTGGGGTTCTGCCGATGATACCATCGCATCGATTGCCAACTATCTTGACCAGCACGGTTGGATCGCGGGCAGGGATTGGGGTTTCGAGGTGACGGTACCCGCCTCTTTGTCCTGCGCAATGGAAGGGCCTGATCAGGGACGCCCCATTCAAGATTGGGCGGCACTGGGTATCAGCCGTGTTTCTGGTAAGCCCTTTCCAAACCATGAGCTAAAAGGTGAAGGCTATCTGATGATGCCCGCCGGTCGCAACGGGCCAGCTTTTCTGGTCACCCCGAATTTCTACGTGCTGAAGGAATACAACAAAAGCGATCTCTATGCTTTGTTCGTGGGCCATGTCGGCGACCGGATTCAGTACGGCGTTGGTGATTTCTGGGGACGGTGGGGCGCAATCGGTGGCCTCTATCGATCAGATATAGCGATGATGCAGCGTGCGCTGGAACGACAGGGGCATGATGTCGGCGGGGCTGATGGGTTACCGGGATTCAAAACCCGTCGTTCGATCGGACGTTGGCAAGAGGCAACAGGCCAGCACTCCACATGTTTTCCTGAAAAATCGATGAAGTCGCGTTTGAGAAACTGACCGTGTTCCGGATATTGCGCATTCGATGAACAGCGCGTGGCAATCCAACAGATTCGGGATTGGATTTTGACTCTGCCCTCACAAGATGGCACGATTTGACCTATTAGTACCCGAAAAGACGGGCGTTATTGATTGATCCGGTTTCGCAGCCTAAGAGGACACACCGGAAAGGCAGCGATCCTCCGGTTAAGTTACGATTTGAGAGGCACCATGACACGCAAGGTCACCAAAGCGATTTTTCCCGTTGCCGGGTTGGGCACAAGATTCCTGCCTGCGACGAAATCTGTTCCCAAGGAAATCATGACCTTGGTTGACCGGCCCTTGGTGCAATATGCCATCGATGAGGCGCGTGCCGCCGGAATCAAGGAGTTCATCTTTGTCACCTCACGGGGGAAATCCGCTCTCGAGGATTACTTCGACCACAATCTGGTTCTGGAACAAACGCTTAAGGCCAAGGGCAAAGATGATCTGCTTGAAACGCTGAACGCAACCAATATGGAAAGCGGGGCAATTGCCTATATCCGTCAGCACAAAGCGCTGGGTCTGGGTCATGCCGTCTGGTGCGCGCGCCGCCTGATTGGGGACGAGCCCTTTGCCGTGATGCTGCCCGACGACGTGATTGCAGCCGACAAACCTTGCCTGCAGCAGATGATCGAAGCCTATGAGGAAACCGGCGGCAACATGGTTGCTGCGATGGAGGTTCCGCAGGAACAAACAAGCTCATACGGTGTGCTGGATGTCGGTGATAATGTCGGCACCGTGGTCCGCACGCGCGGTATGGTGGAAAAGCCCAAAGCGGATGAGGCGCCTTCGAACCTTGCCGTAATTGGGCGCTATGTTTTGGGTCCGTCTGTGCTTTATAATCTGAACTCGATGAAATCCGGCAGCGGTGGCGAAATTCAACTGACCGACGCGATCGCAGAAGACATTCGGAACGGTGTTCCGGTATTTGGTTACAAATTTGATGGTCAGCGCTTTGACTGCGGCTCAAAAGCCGGGTTCCTGCAGGCTACTGTGGCCTTTGCACTGGCGCGTGACGATTTGCGCGGCGATCTGAGCCAGTATCTGAATGACATCGTTGCCACGGGAAAAGCGGCTCAGTAGGCGCTGGCCCTTCCCCTTAACGGCGAATAAGGCGATACATTCAGATAGCTGAAGCTCAAAGGCATGCGCATCATGAATACCGTCTATCCCGTCATTCTCTGCGGTGGGTCAGGAACCCGTTTGTGGCCCCTGTCCCGCAAAAGCTATCCTAAGCAGTTTGTGCCGTTAGTGGGTGAGACCAGTCTGCTACAGGATTGCGCGGTGCGGCTTTGTGGACCGAAGGCTGCACCTTATGCCAAGCCCTTGATTCTAACCAATGAAGCCTTCCGATTCGTGGTGCCTGAACAGTTGATGGGCGTTGGTGTTGATCCTGGCCCGATCTTGATCGAACCCGAAGGGCGCAACACTGCGCCTGCCGTTCTGGCCGCCGCCCTGCAGCTGTCGGACAGTGACCCCGAGGCCATCATGCTGGTGGCCCCGTCTGATCATGTGGTTCCCGACAAAACCGCCTTTCACGCCGCCGTTGCACGCGGGATCGAAGCAATTTCGGCACGCAGTGATCTGGTTACATTTGGTATCACGCCCGACCGACCTGAAACCGGGTATGGCTATTTGAAACTCAGCCAGATGCCAGACGCCTCTGGTGCGGCTATTCCCTTGGACCGGTTTGTCGAAAAACCCGATCTGGACCGCGCTGAGGCGATGCTGGCGGATGGCAGCTATCTGTGGAATTCGGGCATTTTCCTGTTTGCCGTGCGAGACATCATCGGGGCCTTCGAACAGCACGCGGCCGATTTGGTCGAACCGGTCCGGCAAGCGGTGGAGCTGGCCCAAAACGATCTGGGCTTTTTGCGCCTGGACGCCAGTGCCTGGGCCAAGGTCGATGATATCTCGATTGACTATGCGGTGATGGAAAAGGCGGCAAACCTGAGTGTTGTCCCCTATGCCGATGGCTGGTCCGATGTGGGCAGCTGGACCGCCGTGCATGAGCTGAGCGAACCCGACGCGAGCGGTGTGGCCACGACCGGAGAGGTTACAACCATCGATTGCCAGAACGTTCTGATCCGTTCAGAATCCCCGGCGCAAGAGGTGGTCGCTATGGGTTTGGAAAACGTCATCACGGTCGCGATGCCCGATGCGGTTCTGGTGGCCAGCATGGACCGGGCGCAGGATGTCAAACAGGCGGTGAGTGCGCTGAAGGCCAAAGGTGCGCGGCAGGCGGAATCTTTGCCTGTCGACCACCGTCCTTGGGGGTGGTTCGAAAGCCTGGTGATTGATGACCGGTTTCAGGTCAAGCGCATCCACGTAAACCCTGGTGCAGCGCTAAGCCTGCAGTCTCATCATCATCGCTCGGAACATTGGATCGTGGTCAAGGGCACGGCCAAAGTCACGATTGATGATAAGGTTCAGTTGGTCTCGGAAAACCAGTCGGTATATGTCCCGCTAGGTGCGGTTCACCGGATGGAGAATCCGGGCAAAGTGCCCATGGTTTTGATCGAGGTGCAGACCGGCAGCTATCTGGGTGAAGATGACATCGTCCGGTACGAAGACATCTACGCGCGCAATTAAACATAACCCGTCGCGCGATGCCGGGAATCACGCCTGCAACTTCTGTTTCGTGAACGTGCTGCGCCATATCGTATTATTGTCCATGTTTTGGAAACAAAGACCTAACATTGGGTAAATCGGGCGATCTGCCCGGTCAGACAGGATTCATGCGCATGACGGCAGGGTGGCGCGCAACAGAAATGTCTGACCGACAGCCACAGGAGGGCGCGCCCCGTGTCACAGAACTCACCCCGATTGAACCTTCCTTTCCTGCAACCCTCTCAGGCGCAGAAACACGTCACCCACAACGAGGCACTGCGCCGTCTGGATCTTGTGGTGCAACTGACTGTTGCCTCGACTGATGCAACCACGCCTCCGGCGGTGCCAGAACAGGGCGAGTTGTATGCATTGGGGGCAAGCCCATCCGGCGATTGGGCTGGTCACGGCGGAGAGTTGGCAGCCTGGCTGGACAATAGCTGGCATTTCGTCTCGCCAGATACGGGTTGGCGCGCCTGGGACTTGGCGGCTGACTTACAGAAGGTCTGGGATGGTGGGGCTTGGATTACTCCTGAGGTCCCGACGCAGAATCTGGATGGTGTTGGTGTAGGCACCAGCTCAGATTCTACCAACCGCCTGTCCGTCCGCAGCCCGGCCACATTGCTGAGCCACGATGGTGGTGGTCATCAGTTGAAAATCAATAAATCCGATGCTTCGGACACCGCGTCGCTGCTGTTTCAGTCCAACTGGACCGGCCATGCCGAGATGGGGTTGAACGGTAGCACGGGTTTCTCGATCAAGGTTTCCCCGGACGGCGGCAGCTGGACGGATGCGCTGAGCATTGACCCCGCCACCGGTACCGCCACAGGCGCGGCGGTCCAGAACAGTGCGGAAGACACAACCGCTGGACGCCTGATGCGCGCCGATTATGGCTATGGTCCGGGTAATTTGCTGGGCAATGTTTCCGAGGTTTCGGGCACCCCCACAGGGGCCGTGATCGAACGGGGCAGCACCGCAAATGGCGACTACATCCGCTTTGCCGATGGCACGCAAATCTGTACCGCCGCCTTACCCGCAACGGATTGCACAAATGCCGAAGGTGCGCTGTTTTCAAGCGCCGTTGTCACCTGGGCCTTTCCTGCCACATTCGCTGATACCCCTGCCGTCAGCGGTAGCGGCGGGGCCACAGTGCGCTTTGTCGGGTTTGATGCGCCGTCCACATCTCAGGTCAGCTACAAGGTGCTATCGGCCGCCTCTGACGCTTCGACACTATCGCCGACGGTTACCGCCATCGGTCGCTGGTTCTGATTGAAGTAGCTGGCGTACAGACCAGATATCAGGGCGCAAACGTCTGCGCTTTAGTTCCTCAAAGAACAATCGGACAAGGCCCCGCAGTCAGAGTGCGCCTTGTCCTGTTGCCGTTGTAGATTGATTCGCGGCGTGCCTGCAATGTCCGCCAGATTGCGATAATACACGCAGAGATTTGGGTTTGTTTCGCATGCTTCCCAAGAGATGTAGCGCAAGCGGTTCCTGCCAAACGATGGCGCGCGCTGCTTGAAACCATGAATTCACGCTTCTGATCCAACAGGAATTCGGCCAGACTGGCCCCACTCTTTCCATGTTTCCGCTCATCAGCGCGGATCGTTGGGTTTGGCCTACGGGGTCGCATCGTCTGATTCCGTCTCAAAAATCAGCAAGAAACTGTGTAATGCAGGGACAGGCCTGAGTCAGGCATTGAATCCCTTCGCAGTTTCTTTGATTGTATGCGCGCCGCAGGCGGTAATTGGTGAGAAGGATATTTTAGAATGCGTATTGCGATGATCGGCACTGGCTATGTGGGCCTGGTGTCGGGCGTGTGTTTCTCAGATTTTGGCCATGACGTGATCTGCGTGGACAAGGCCGAAGCAAAGATCGACATGTTAAAGGCTGGCGACGTTCCGATTTATGAGCCGGGCCTTGATGTGCTGATGGCCAAGAACGTGGCCGCTGGACGGCTAAGCTTTACCACCGATCTGGTGGCCGCCGTAGACGGTGCGGATGCCGTGTTCATCGCGGTGGGTACGCCGACGCGGCGCGGCGATGGTCATGCGGATCTGACTTACGTGATGGCCGCAGCGGAAGAGATCGCTCAGGCGGTGACCGGTTATACCGTCATTGTCACCAAATCGACCGTGCCGGTAGGCACAAACCGCAAGGTGCATTCGGTTGTTTCCGCAGCCAACCCCGATGCGGATTTCGATGTCGCCTCGAACCCGGAATTTCTGCGAGAAGGGGCCGCCATCGACGATTTCATGCGCCCAGACCGCGTCGTGGTTGGCGTTGAAAGTGACCGGGCGGCTGAGGTAATGGCCGAAATCTACCGTCCCTTGTATCTGCGTGACTTCCCGATCCTGACCACCGATCTGGAAAGCGCCGAGATGATCAAATACGCAGCCAACGCGTTTCTGGCGACCAAGATCACCTTCATCAACGAAATAGCGGGCCTTTGCGAGCGTGTCGGCGGCGACGTGAAAGAGGTCGCGCGCGGCATTGGTCTGGACGGTCGTATCGGCAACAAGTTCCTGCATGCTGGTCCCGGCTACGGCGGGTCGTGCTTTCCCAAAGATACCGCCGCGCTCGCACGGATCGGTCAAGAGCATGCGTATCCGATGCAGATTACCGAAACCGTCATTCGTGTGAATGACGAGATCAAAAAGCGCATGATCGAAAAAATCCGTGAAGCCTGTAGCGACAGTTTCAACGGCAAAACCGTTGCGATGCTGGGTGTAACGTTCAAGCCTAACACCGATGACATGCGCGATGCTCCGTCGCTGACCATCGTCCCTGCCCTGATCGGCGGTGGGGCCAAAGTGCGTGTAGTGGACCCTCAGGGTAAATCCGAAGGTGAGGCGCTGTTGCCCGGCGTTGAATGGTCTGATGATCCCTATGCCGCAGCTAAAGGCGCCGATGTGGTCGTGCTGCTGACTGAATGGAATGAATTCCGGGCGCTGAATCTAACGGATCTAGCAGAAGCGATGAACACACCCCGCATGGTCGATCTGCGCAACATCTATACCGAAAGCAAAGCGCTGAAATCCGGTTTTGAGACCTATGTTGGTGTCGGGCGCTAAGCGCCTGACCCTTCAAGCTTACATCTTGGAATAAAGCGGAACAGAGCTATCCGCCCCTTCGGCCAACGCTTTGCTTTGGTCTAACCGCACTTGTTCATACAGCGCCAGAGCTTCGGGCGAAAACAGCGCGTCCGGGGCATGGACGGGCACGAAATTGCTGTGCGCATCCGATCCCCGCGCCAACATGGCATAGTCACGATCTGCCACCAGTTGCTGTGCCCCGGGGCTGAGATAGCGGATCGCCAACCCGATCCGCCGATCGTTTGATGCGTTTGGGCCAGAGCCATGGATTGTCAGCCCGTGATGCAGTGACATCTGGCCGGGTTTCAGTTCGATATGAGTTTTATCGTCCTCAGAAACGTCGACGGCCACCTCCTGACCGCGCGACAACAGGTTTGTCTCGGAATAGGTGTCGGTATGCGGCAGGATCGGGTTCTTGTGGCTTCCACGTACAAAATCCATGCATCCACTTTGAACCGTGGCCGGTGACAGCGCGATCCAGGCCGTCACCTGATCAGGCGTCTCGCCCATACCCCAATAGGTCAGATCCTGGTGCATCCCAACCGTTTGCGTGGTCTGTGGCTCCTTGATAAAAAACTCGGCGGACCAGATCATGATATCTGGGCCCAGAACACCTTCGACCGCGTCCAGAATACGCTTGTCTTGAGCGATTCGGGCTGCCAGCGGGATCACCAGATGGGCGTTGACCCGCTTATAGGTGTTCAGCGGCAATGGCAGGTCTGCCGCCAGCCAGTCTTTTTCGACTTGTTCCAGTTCGGCGCGGAACTCCGCAGCTTCGTCTTCGGAAAAGACAGAAAGAGGAAACAGAAAGCCATCCTGCCAATATCGGTCAGACTGTTCTTGGGTCAGTTCATGCGCGTTTGACATCTAGGCACCTGTCGCTGTGTTTCGAAAGAAGCCACGCTGGGGCATGGCCCGAAACAGTGCTTCTTGACTGTAAGGCTAAGTTTGGTTCGGCCCTTATGCCTAGCGCTTCAGCGACATTATGTTGCCTGTAACAACCACGTGCTTAGAACCGAAACTGTCTTTGCCTCGGCGCGCAGTGGCCGCTTTCCGGCAGGAGTGGCTGTTGGATCACAGAGCCGCTGTCCAGACGCGATACCGCCCCTGCCCTGTCACTTCGCGCAGCAAGCCCCGACGGCTGAACCGGTCGATATTACGTTGTACTGTAGCACGCGACGCTTTTGTTAGTTCCTCGGCCAACGGGGCCGAAACCATAGGCCATGCAGTCAGGAGATCAATCAGCAGAGGCGGGGTGCGACCTGATAAACCTTCTGTTGCTTCGCGGGCCCGCACCTCCCATGCATTGACCCGATCAAGATGCAGCAATGCGGCCAGGGCCGCCTGCCCCGCCCCGGTGATCCATGCCGCGAGTTTCTCTTCGGGTTCGCCCATCCCGCGCAGCGCGCCGGGCCCGGATAAGGCCAGCGGCATGAACATGGCCCCGCCACGACCCATTGATGCCGCATGCCGTGCGGCGATAATCGCAGCTTCGGTATCCTGTCCGATCCCGTCCGAGACAGCGCGCCATGCGTGAAAGGCAATCGCGGCCTGTGTCACCGGATGCAAGCCTTGCACATTGCCCATGACCTCGGCCAAATCGGCCACGGCCTCGGGTACCTCTTCGATCCCCTGGGCCATTCGGTCCAGAAATGCGCCTAACCCGGCCTGCCATCCACCAACCGACGGGCCCGCGCCCGAGGTCAGGCGGCGCACGGCCCACCCCGCCCGGTACAGGGCTTGTGCGTCATCGCTGGTTGCCCCAATGCGCAAGCCTGTCCACAGGGCCAATCGGTCGACACCGATCCGGTCGCCTGTCCACCAGCCCAGATCCGAGACGTCCATCAATGCCAGACGGTGGGTCCAGCCATCGGGTCCCGCCCGCAAGCGTTCATCTAGCGCGCCAAAGGTTAGGGCCAGATCGGCAAGCTCAGCGGAGAGTGCCGCCTGCGCGGCCCGCCAGTCGCGCGGGTCGAACAAAACCCGATTGTCCTGCCGGGGGCCGGGAGGCAAAAAATCCTCTGCTGCGTCCTCATCCTCAGGAGGGAGAAACCAAAGGTCATCCTCGTCGGATGGATCAGAGTCATAGATGCTTGGTGGTGTGGCCTCTTCGGCCTCATCCTCGGGCAGCGGTATGACAGACTTGGACTTCATGCCCACATTCTTTGGGCATTTCGGGCGGTTCACAAGTGGATTTTTCTAACCCGTAAATGTCTGGGACAGAACATCCAGTTCACCGCTCAGATCGGTTTGTGGACTGCTGCCCAAAAGCATATAGCCATACCCATCCTGAGCCCATGTTACTGTGGCCAAACCGCTTAGCACCGCCGATTTGGCTGGTTTGTTCGGGGCGTCAGGTCCTTGACGGATCACGCAAAAGGCCAAGGGTTGCCCTTGTTCATCTGCAAACACGATCTGGATCAGCGGCTTGCCTTTGAACGACAACACCTGCGCCCGCCTCAGCTCAAGCCCCGGCAACGCCTCCAACGCATCCCGATTCAAGGAACGGCCCAGCTGTTCTTCGGCCATCGCAAACTGCTTGTCCAAAGTTTCGGTCGACGCATCCAGCGGAGCGATTGTGTCTGGCACATAGAGTGACTGATAAATTGCGGCCTGCTGTGCCCAGCCCAAAGGTGCGGGTCGCATGGTCCACCAGGTCGCAGACGCGGCGATAACCGCAACACTGGCCGCTACAGCGGCGAGCCGCATCAAACCCATGCCAGCAGGCCCGGATGTTTGAGCGGCGAGCTCAGGTAGAACCACTTCGGGCGCTTGCGCGGGAATAGCTTCGAAAACCCCCTGCACCATACTGGCAAACGGATCCAGCGCCATCAGACGCTGTTCAAGCTCTGGGTCCGCCTCGACCGCCTGCTCGATCTGACGGGCCTCGGCCTCTTCCAAATTGCCTTCCAGATACGCCAGAAGCGTCTCGTCGGAAAACGTCATTTGCCACTCCGTTGTGCGGCGTTTGCCGCATCTTGCTGCATTACGGTTTTCAGTTTTTGCCGGGCGCTGGACAGCCGGCTCATGATTGTGCCGATGGGAACCTCCAGCAACGCGGCGGCCTCGCGGTAGCTGTAGCCTTCGACAAACACCAGCATGACCGTTTCCCGCTGCGCTTCTGGCAGTTGCATCACTTGGGTAAACACTTCAGTGGCGAAAATATTCGTTTCTGAATCCGGGCCTGTTGCTACCAGCTCGGATTCGGGAGTTACCGACAGCGCCTGTGCCCTGCGTACGGCGCGGGATCTGACCTCGTTCAACCAGATTGATCGGCAGATGGTCATCAGCCACGAATCCAGTCGATCATGCGATGTCACCTGATGATGACGCTCAAGCGCGCGCAGGCATGTGGCTTGAACAAGATCATCGGCCACGTCCGACGCACCCGACAGCGCCAAAGCAAAACGCCAGACGCGTTTGGAATGCGTCTGCACTGCGGCTCTGACCGCCTGTTCCGAGCTTATTTCACCCGTCATCGAATAAAATACGACCTGTGTGTGTTTCATGTTCACGGGCCGGGCCCGCGCGCTCAGGACTGGCATAACCCGAGGAGGAATGAAATGAAACATCTGATACACGCGGTCACAATCGCGTCGGCAATTATTGCAGGCCCTGCCCTGGCCGAAGGCTGGACCTTGGTGCCGGACGGCTCGCACCTTGCCTATGGCAGCATCAAGAAAGACACGGTGGGTGAGATCAACAGCTTCACATCCCTGAGTGGGACGGTCAGCCCAGACGGCCAGGCAATGATTGAAATTGATCTGTCTTCGGTCGAGACCAATATCGATATCCGCAATGAACGCATGATCGAGTACGTCTTCCGCAAAGCAGGCACCGCCACGTTGACGGCCGAGATCGACATGGGCGAATTGAGCGCGCTTGAGGTCGGGCAAACCATAACGTTTGATAGCGAGGCGGTGCTTTCACTGGCCGGAACGGATGTTGAATTTGACGCTGCACTGTTCGTGGCTCGCCTGTCGGAAAAGTCGGTCTTGGTTACAACCAATGATATGGTCTTTATCAGCACCGAAGATGCTGGTGTGAATGCCGGGATCGACAAGCTGATGGAACTGGCCGAGCTGCCAGGTATCACCCGCACCGTTCCTGTAACCGCGCGGCTTGTATTCGAACTAGAGGGTGAGCACGCCAGTGCAGAAGCTGCAGCTAAAACCGAGGTTGCAGCGGTGACCGTCGAGGGGGATGCAAAGGCTGGCAAGAAAGTCTTTCGCAAATGCAGCGCCTGCCACAAGTTGAAAGAAGGGCGCAACGGTGTTGGTCCGACATTGTTTGGTATTCTGGGGGCGCAGGCAGGACAGGTTGAAGGGTTCAAATATTCGGCGGCACTTAACGACTCTGGTATCACATGGGACGCCCAAACGCTGTCTGGGTTTCTTGCCGATCCACGCGGCTCGGTTCCAGGCAACAAGATGCAATTCCCGGGCCTGAAGAAGGACGAAGACATCGTGAACCTGCTGGCCTATTTGCAGGAAGAAGCGCAGGGCTAAATGCTCTCTGGCCAACCATTATTCGGTTGGCTTGACTTTGCTGACGAGCCTGCGAAATGTGCGGGTCGAAGGGGGAACCAAACCCGGGCTGGACCTCAGGCTGAACGACTAAATCAATCATAATAGTTGTTTTGCAACAGTATATTGCGCATTGTCACGGCTCGTCGCGATCGTGACGGGAATAGCTTTCGGCAGGACATTTCGCCTCATCTTGCCACAATTTAGTCAGCTTTCGGACCCATTCATCTGCATTGGTCTAGGCAATCCAAAGCAACCGGTGCGTGCGTGCAACATCCCGTACACGCGTATCCGTGTTCTGGTTGTTTCAAATGGACCATTTAGAGTTCAGAAGTTAACCATTGGAAAACAGAATTAAACTTCGATTTTATCAAAGGTCACCGCAGAATGTCAGCAAGCGCACATAATCAGATCGCCGACTATTTGGTTTATGGCGAGGATACTCGACCCAGGAAGTGGGATTCCAACACGATCACGATTAACTACTCGGGTGTTGCATCCAACGTTCAATGGATGGTCCAGCGGGCGCTTGACACTTGGGAGTCGGTTACAGGCCTTGAATTTGTATGGACCCACAACGCCCTTAGCTCGGACATACTCTTTTATGATGATTTCAGTGGCGCTTATTCTCAATATGGCTGGTCCAACACCAGCACCTTGCGCGATATGAGGTACGCTGAAGTAAATGTCAGCAAGAATTGGATTGCAAACTACGGAATCGGCATCGATACCTATTCATTTCAGACATACCTGCACGAAATCGGACACGCAATTGGACTTGGCCATCCTGGCCCTTACAACGGCGCTGGTGTGACCTACGGCACCCATGCCATTTTTTCAAACGATAGCTGGCAAGCTAGTCTCATGTCTTACTTCACTCAGGGCGAAAACCCAAACGTGAATGCTTCAACGGCCCTTGTGATTACACCTATGATCGCGGACGTGCTTGCCATGTGGGAGCTTTACGGCAAACCTAACGACATAAGGACGGGCGACACCTTCTACGGTTGGGGATCGACCGCCGGCGGCGTATACGATCAGATTGCATCGATCGGCAATCGCGTGGCTTTCAACATTGTTGACGATGGTGGATGGGACGTCATCAACTTCTGGAATGACACCAACGACCAGTATGTTTCGCTCTACGCCGAACAATACTCGAATGTTTACGGTCTCGTTGGCAATATGGCGATCATGCGAGGAACCGTCATTGAGCACTATGTTGCCGGCCAAGGGAACGATACGGTTTACGGAAATACCGTCGATAACGTGCTCTACGGTCTGAACGGTAACGACACACTTTGGGGTGGCTCCGGCAATGATAAGATTTACGGCGGCAGCGGCAATGATTTCCTTGTTGGAGATGCAGGAAACGACCACGTTATTGGCGAGGACGGAGACGATCAACTTGCAGGTGCAGGCGGCGCAGACTGGGTTGTAGGTGGTAACGGCAACGACCGAATGTGGGGCAACGCGGGTAACGACTACATGGAGGGTCGCGCTGGCGATGACTATTTGGAGGGCGGTGACGACAACGACACTCTCTTTGGCGGCGGGGGCAATGACACTCTCTGGGGAGGCTCCGGCAATGACAGGCTATACGGCGGCGTCGGAAATGACTTCTTGGTTGGAGATGAAGGAAATGACCATGTTATTGGTGAAGACGGAGACGATCAACTTGCAGGTGCGGACGGTGCAGACTGGGTTGTAGGTGGTAACGGCAACGACCGAATGTGGGGCAACGCTGGTAACGACTACATGGAAGGTCGCGCTGGCGATGACTATCTAGATGGAGGCGATAACGACGACACCCTCTTCGGCGGCGGCGGGAATGACCAACTCGCAGGCGGAGCAGGCAGTGATGTGATTTACGGCGACGCGGGTGTTGACGTTGCTTGGGGTGGCGCCGGTAATGATCGACTAAACGGTGGGGCGGACCGGGATTGGTTATTCGGTCAGGCTGACAACGATATCCTGAACGGTGGGGCCGGAAATGATGTGCTCAGTGGCGGTGCTGGTTCAGATGAATTTGTTTTCAATACAAACCACGGAAACGATACAATTACTGACTATGTAGATGGCCAGGATACCCTCATCATTCAGGGAGGGTCGTTTGCATCTTTATCCATAACCCAGAACGGGAGCGATGCTTTGATCAACACCGGCACTGGGACTATACTGCTTGTGGGCGTTCAAATCACCGATCTCACTACGGACGACTTCCAGTTTATTTAGTCTGCTTATCCGAATGCCGGTTACTGAACGTCAAGTTGTTTGTGTCAGACTTACCGCTTCACGATGAAATAGTCTCAGGATGGCCCGTCAATCAAGATGGTCTTCTTGTTTGGTGTTTATTCTAAAGCACGAGGCAAGGAGTCCAAGGTGCGTTTTGCACCATTGACGACTTGGCCGGAAATCCATAGTGCTGCACCAACTTGGCATGCCAGTTGTGACTAATTTGTGTTTACCGATCTCTAAGTTTTGCCGGTGTTCAAAGGCTGCTGCATCAGCGGCCTCGACATGACCCATGGAAATAAAGGTTCCTTTGGAATGATTACGAAAGATATCTTTATCGGGGTCTGCTATCACAAGGCAGCGCCAATCATTAAGACAGGAACGCTGCAACCCATCCAAGTTGGCGCCGCGCTAGCAAAATCGAAACTTGATTTCGCGATACCCGATGACACCGGAGTAAACATTTCAGATCGAAACAAGAAATGGTGCGAGATCACCGCTTTGTACTGGATGCGGCACAATGTCGACGCAGACTACTATGGTCTCATGCACTATCGGCGGCTTTTGTCTTTTTCGGCTAGACAAAGGAACGCTCAATCATTTGTTCGTGCGGATCACGACGACTATCTAAGGTTCGGGTGGCAAGACAAGAACATCCGGAAGGCTGTAAAAGCTGCGGATATTCTCACCCCATCGACATACAATATCCATCCGGTGGGTTTGCCGGGCAATGTTATGACCAACTACAGCATGTATGTGCGAGACCACTGGGCGCGAGATTTGGATACCTGCATCGATGTCTGTCGCGCTATGGACAAAGATATTTTCCCATATTTCTTGCAGGTTCTCAAAGACACCAAGACTAGATTTGGCAACATCTTCATAATGAGGCGCGATCTGTTCTTTGATTACTCAGATTGGATGATCAAAGTTCTTGAAGAAACTGAACGCCGACTTGATACATCACAATATGATTTCTACCAAGCAAGAGTGATGGGGTTTCTGGCAGAGCGTTTGACTGAGACATATTTTCGTTACGCGGAGTCGGCAAAGGGCGCAAACCTACGCGAACACCCTATTGCATTTGCTGCAAAGGCCCCACATACAGCGCGGGTTTCTGAGGCCATCGCGGCGGCCGGGATGCGGGCTGAGAAAGAGATGGGCCCACCTGAGTCGCAACTCGAGCCGATAAATCTCGCTTTTGCTATTGATAACGGTTACGCGATGCATGCGGCTACAACACTGCATTCCGTTCTGCGAAATGCAGTAACTGCCTCACGATATCGTTGCTACATCTTTCACAAAGGTGACATCCTGGAAGATTCTTGCCAGCAGATCGAACAAGTTGCAGACGGCTTCGGTGCAAACGTTTCATTTATCAAAATTCCAGTGGACAGTTTGCGCTGGTTGCCCATGAACCGACCGCATGTTTCTTTAACCACATACTTTCGACTGATTATGCATGAGCATCTGCCGGCTGATGTTCATAAGATAATTTACATGGATGCAGATACTCTGGCGACCTCTGCACTAGAAGAGTTGTGGGACATTGATCTGAATGGGAACCTGATCGGCGCGGCTCCTGACGAAGGTGGGGTTATGCAGTCACGCCGTTTGAGGATGAGCGTTTCTCACAGATACTTTAACGCGGGCATTCTGGTTTTAGATGTGGACGGGCTGCGGCGAATAGATCTAAGAGAGCTAGTGCAGAACGCATTCGAAGATCGCGGCGAATACATTACTCTTCAGGATCAGGACCTTCTCAACATCGTATTTGAGAACAACACGACACCGCTTGAACTGAGGTGGAATGTTAACAATCGAATTTTTGTTAAGAACGAATTGGATCCGGCGTATTCGGATGAACAAGCCGGATTTGCGGCGCGACATCCAGGAATTCTGCATTTTACAGACTCTCGCAAGCCTTGGCACCCTAAGTGTTATAATCCTTACTATGACCTATATTGGTTTCATCGGAACCAAACGCCTTGGTCTGAGTCATACACAGAAGCGTTTAAGCGAAAACTAGTGCGTTGGCTTTGGTGCCATCTAAATTCAAAGTATCGGGCAAACCTTAACAATGCCCGACATGCTGATGTGGCGCTTAGATAGGTGCATCAAAGTTCGCGCCTATGCATGTTGAGCCGAGGCTCAATTGCTCGGCACATTAGATGTTGAGCAATTCTATCTTCTTGGCTAACAGTGCAAGACGAAAAGACCCTAAAGCTTACTTTTCAGCGAGTTCATAAAGCCCAAAGGAAACCCAACAAATGCCTACGCCGTTGCCTTCACACCTTCTGAAGGATGCCCGACTTTACGCTAACCGCTACGATCTGCTGGAAGCAATACTGCCTAGCATCAAAGGCGGTACGTTTTGCGAGATAGGTGTGGCTGCGGGAGACTTCTCTTCGTTCCTGATTGAAAAAGGGCATCCAAGAGCATTCCATTCGATAGATACGTTCGAGCTGGATCAGCTCGATTCGCTTTGGGGACGACCAATAAATGACGTGCTGGAGGGAAAATCACACTACCAGTACTATACCGATAAAATGGCATCAGTCGCTATCCCATTCGGCACAGAGATTCACATCCATCGAGGGTACAGTTTCGATGTACTCGCCAACGTACCTGATCGCTCTTGCGATCTCGTTTACGTTGATGCAGATCATTCCTATGAATCGGTATCGAAGGATACTGCCGAAGCCTCACGAATCGTGAAAGATGGCGGTATCATCGTCTTTAACGACTACACAATGTTTGACACGATTGCGAATGCACCCTTCGGCGTGGTGGATGTAGTTAACGAATTTATTTCAGAAAACGAATTCAAAGTTTTGGGTCTTGGACTAGAGCAAAACATGTTCTGCGATCTGGCGGTGCAATACAATGTCTGAACCATGACACAGAGGCTTGGCCTCATCGGTTAACTAAAACCCGATACTGACACAAAAGGTTATGGAGTTCATTTGCTGTGATGAACGTTGCCGTTTTTCTATGATGCTATACCTACTTTAATTGCGAGGACATTCTTGGGAATGTCTTGGACTGTCCGTCGTCAGGGAATTTGGGGCAGATGGCCGCGTGAGCTGAGAGAGGATCTGGCTCATCTGGTTGGTTTGATTATGCGGTGGATTTGC